>CALPQP020000009.1 GCA_943325745.2 Gulosibacter massiliensis | reverse complement strand
TGGTGTCCGTCATTTATGCCCCGTTTGCAATGTTTTCCCTTCCAGCGGATATTGCGAAGGGCCCAGAGATTAGCGGCTGGATCTCGATATTCGTGCTTGGCGCTGTCAGTTCCGCTATTGCGTTCGTCTTGTTTTTTGAGCTGATCAAGCACGTTGGCCCGCGTCGCGCGACACTCATCACCTACCTCAACCTGTTGGTCGCATCGGTCTTGGGCATTGTTTTCTTGAACGAACCGCTCACCACCGGAATTTTGATTGGACTACCGCTTGTTGTTGTCGGGTCGTATCTTGCGGGACGCGATCGTCCACCCAAAACCCCTGCCGTAAACAGTGCGGCGTAGCGGTGGCTCGTCGTCGACGCGGGCAACCCGCCGCTAGGACGGTGGCTACTTCACCCGCGGTAGTCGAACAGTGGCCACAACTCCTAATCCGCCTCGACCCGGTGCCAGTGTTGCCGTCCCGCCGCTCAGTTCAACAAGGTGTTTGACGATTGCGAGACCAAGACCACTTCCGTCCTTGGTTGAGTCCGCACGCCAGAAGCGGTCGAAGGCGCGATTGCATTGATCCACGGTCATCCCGGTACCGGCATCGATGACGGCCAATTCGATTTCGTCCGTGAGTTCGCGAACCCGAACCACGACAGCGGTCCCCTTGGGGGAATGACCAATCGCGTTGTCCACGAGATTGTCGACGATCTGTTCCGGTGCGCTGGACAGCGCGGACCCGACGGCATGCGGGGGGCCATCGAACGCAATGGTGACGTCGCGCTCTTCGGCAAGCGCCCTCCAATTTTCGACGCGGTCCTGAGCCAAGACTGCGAGGTCGACTTGCACAACGTCGTGAGAACCACCCTCTGATCGAGCGATAGCAAGAAGTCCCTCCACAATGGATGTGAGTCGTTCGACTTCCACCTCTGCGTCACCCAGACGCTCGTCAGCGGCAATGGGGTCGAGCAAAAGTGCTTCGCGCGTCCGTTCGATTCGCATCAACAGGGCCGTGAGCGGTGTGCGCAACTGATGAGAGGCATCGGACGCAAAGGCGCGTTGCTGTCGGATCAGCGAATCCAGTTTTGTCGCCATGGAATTGAACGCAACCGCCAGAGATCGAATCTCATGCGGGCCAGAGTCCTCGGGAAGTCGACCCGAAAAGTCACCGAGAGCCAGCGCGTTCACTTGGGACTCAACGCGTCGCAGCGGGCGAGTGACCAACCCCGACACGATAAAGGACATCACGGCGGCGAGCAGAAGAGACCCGCCGGCCACCCACCACAAGATGGCGGTCTTGTCCGCGATCGCGCGATCGATTTCGCCGTGGAGGAAGGACAGTCGCACCGCACCGTAGATGGACGAACCGTTGATGATTGGCACAGAAACGTAGACAAGATTGGACTGGAGGGTGTCCGACCAACGCTCACCCGACGTGACATTTCCCACGAGCGCACTCGCTATCTCTGGGCGATTCGAGTAATCAATCCCCAGCGCAAGCTCGGTCGGATCGCTCGTGAGCACACCGATACCCGCGGAATCAACCACAATCACCTGAGTGTTTCCAGCAGCAGCATACTTGTTGACCAATACTGCGAGCGTAGGGTCGACGCGAGCAGGCGTTTCGAGGAGTGTCTCTACTCGACCCCCCAGAATAAATGCATCCCGTTGGTATTCGGTGATGATGCGCTCTTGTTCCGACGCAGAGACGTATCCAACGACAGCCGCGCCCTGGGCGACAAGAAGCACGCAACTGACACCGACGATTGACGCGAGAAAGATGCGCCTCACGACACAACCCTCAACGTAAAGCCGACGCCACGCACGGAATCGACCCATTCGGCATTACCGAGTTTTTTGCGAATGCTTGCGACATGAGCGTCCAACGTTTTCGTCGTCCCGTACCACGTCGTCTGCCACACGTCACGCAGAATATCGGCTCGACGAAACACCGTGCCGGGTTCTCGCGCAAGATAAGCAAGCAGGTCAAACTCTTTCGGGGTGAAAGCGATGGATTTCTCGCCAACGCTCACAGTTCGAGATTTGGTGTCGATGACGAGAGCGCCGACCTCGATGTGTGTTACCGGTGCAACTGTTCCGCTGGCGCGTCGCATCACCGCGTGAATCCGCGCGACGAGCTCTTTGATACCGAAGGGCTTGACCACATAGTCGTCTGCACCCATGTCGAGTACCGTTACCCGATCCATTTCGGTTTCGCGAGCACTCGCCACGATGATGGGCACATGTGAGAAGGTTCGAATCTGGCGGCACACTTCGGTTCCGTCCATGTCCGGGAGCCCGAGGTCGAGAATCACGGTGGTGATTCCGCCACCTCGAACTTTTTCGATGGCCTCACTACCGAGAACCACGTGTGTCACCTTGTATCCGTTGTCGCGTAGCCCGTCGACGAGCGCGTCCGCAATCGCTCGATCGTCTTCTACCAGCAAAATCGTCATGCTTAGAGAGTGCCACGATTCAGAGCACTTGTGACTGTACCCCACGAAAACCTTGGACGTTTCTTTACTAAAGTACGTTGTTCGCCCCTCACCAAGACGAGAAACTGAGGACATGAACATACAAGGCCCCCTCCTCCTTCTCGGCATGACCGCAACCACTGGTGTCGGACTCGGCACTGTAGCGGTGAACTCCGGAGCGATCGATATCGACGACGTTTCGGGACTCCTCGCTGACACCACCAACGCGGTTTCAGGCCCGTTAGCAGGAGCAGCTAACCCTTTTGGACCAGTCGCATCCCCGGGCTCGCCCCAGATTACGGCTTCTGGATTGGTTCCAGTGCCCGACACCTCGCTCGCTCAAGTCGTGATCGACGGCGCAACGGACGGGTCGATCACTTCTCAGGACCCCGGAACAACGGAAGCGTCGTGGGGAACAAACTCGGGAACTTCTCACGGCACGAGTTCAGGCTCAACCGGAGGGTCGTCAGGATCGAATTCGGGATCAAACTCAGGTAACAACTCTGGAGCGTCGAACGGAACGAATTCGGGAACTTCACACGGCACGAGTTCGGGTTCGACCGGTGGCTCGTATGGCGAGGACGAAGACGATGATCGTGACGAGGACGAGGACGAGGACGAGGACGAAGACGATGATCGTGACGAGGACGATGATCGTGACGAGGACGAAGGGGACGACGACTAATGGCTCACTTTATTGCTACTAAGGCACGAATCCTCGTAACTGTTACCACCGCGGGAGCAATGTTCGCGGGAGTCGCAGGGCTTCAGGCTCAAGCTCAGGAAGCTACGGCGCTGGCAGAAGCGGCGGAATCCGCATCGACGGTCGCTCCATCAAACGTCGCCGCCCCAACGCCGACCGCCACCGTCGCGAAGAAGAAGAAGAAAAAGAAACCGACGACGCCAGCCGTTGTGACACCGGCTCCTGCCGCACCAGTGAAAGCGGCACCTGTCCCGCAAAAGAAGCCGAAGCCAACTAGTCACGGCAGTTCTAGTGGCTCTAAGTAAACGGCCACACTCCTCGATTGCTGCTGACGCCATTCGGGCCGCTCAAGGTGAAGCCGGGGCACACACCGTCACACGCACATTTTTCACGATGGGGACCGTAGCCAATCTTGTCCTTGTTGGTGGCACGGAGGATATGCTCGATGACCTCGTCCGGAACGCCGACTTTTTGCAGTCCCTGTGGAGTCGATTCTTGCCTGAATCAGACATCACGAGGCTAAATAATGCTGAAGGCGCTCCAGTCACCGTTAATCCGTTGACCGCGAAACTCGTGAGCGAGATGTTGGCGGCCCGCGCTGTCACCGACGGCGAGTACGACCCTACAATATTGCCCAAACTGTTGGCAGAGGGCTATGCGGCATCTCGCGTGAATCCTTCAAACATCACTGTTCTACCCGCCAGTGCGCGTTGGCCCGTCGAGATGACGGGTACAACGATTGAGGACAACATCGTCACACTCCCAATTGGTGTCACTCTTGATTCTGGCGGTATCGGTAAAGGAATCGCCGCCGATCTCCTTGCCTCAATGGCGCTAGAACGAAGCGCCCTGGGGGTCCTTGCCGAAATTGGTGGTGATGTTCGAATTGGCGGAACACCGCCAGACGGCGGTCACTGGCGAATCGACATTGAAGATCCTTTTGTCGAATCACGATCAATCGCGCGGGTCAACCTGATCGACGGCGCTGTCGCGACGTCAAGTACGCTCAAGCGAACGTGGGATAACGACGGCCGCACGGCGAACCACCTCATCGACGTTCACACTGGCCAATCGATGGTGTCCAACGTTGTCACGGTCTCGGTTGTCGCGGTGTCAGCAGGAATTGCGGAAGTGATCACGAAGGCTGGATTTACGCGACGAGACTTTCTGACGTGGGTGCCGAGCCTCGGGGCGGCGGCTTTTGTCATCTATCGTGATGGTACAACGGCACAGACGGTCAACTGGAAGGACTATTCGTGAACGATCCACACATCTGGTGGTACGTCTCTCGCGTGAGTGCACTCACGGCGTGGGGCCTCATGTCGTTTTCGCTTGTGTGGGGTGTCTTGCTTTCGAGCCGAGTTTTTCGCGGTCTTGACAACCCGGCGTGGTTAAAGGATCTCCACAAATACCTCAGCACCCTCACGGTTTTACTTGCAAGCGTCCACACGCTCTCTCTCACGCTGGACCCTTATGTCCAATTTGATGCCGCGGACCTTTTCATTCCGGGCGTCGCGACGTACGAGGGAGCGACGGAGCTCATCAATATCGCACTTGCGGTCGGCGTCGTCGCGATGTGGG
Source organism: Gulosibacter massiliensis (assembly GCA_943325745.2). Classification (GTDB taxonomy): domain Bacteria; phylum Actinomycetota; class Actinomycetes; order Actinomycetales; family Microbacteriaceae; genus MWH-TA3. The sequence continues at coordinate 7,316 of CALPQP020000009.1, read as the reverse complement.
TTATGTCTGTCGTCTACCTCACCTCACTCGTGATGGACAAGTTGCCGCGGGCGTTGTGGAAAGCAATCCACTATGCGTCCTATTTCGTTTTCTTTGCCATCGGCATCCACGCGGCATTTTCGGGCTCCGATGTCGGGTCATGGTGGTACGCGGCAGTGTCCATCTTTGTGATTTCGATGGCCATGATTGCGCTCATGATTCGGTTTGTCGTGATCGCGCTGCGCGAACGGCGTGCGGTGACTGATGCGAAAGTATCTGCGCTGCGAATCGCCGCGCAAGCCGAACGCGACGCTCTGGTCCTCGAAAACCCCGATGAAGACAGTCGTGACAAGCGAACAATGGTCGTGCAAAAAGTCACGCGTCAAGCGAAGGACGTTCTCGGAATTCGGCTCATCCCGGTTGGTGGTGGGCGAACCGCGTGGTGGGATGCAGGATCGCACATCACCCTTCACCTTCCCAACGGCATGGAACGCCAGTATTCACTCTGCGGCGACAGCACCGATCGCACGGGGTATGACATTGCTGTCCTCGACACTCACGGGCCAGAGGGTGGTTCAACCTGGATACACAACAACGTCAAAGCGGGAACTGTCATCACCGTCAGCGGCCCACGCAATCACTTCCCGCTGGTCCCGGCTCGAACCTATTTGTTTATTGCCGGCGGAATCGGAATCACCCCGATCCGCGCCATGATTGAATCGCTTCCTGCAAAACGAGACTGGCGCTTGTTGTATCTGGGCAAGAACAAGGACGGGATGGCCTTCGCCGACGATGTGGTTTCCGAATACGGAAAACGTGTCACCGTTCATGAATCTGACACCTCGGGTCGGTTCGACCTGTCGGGATTGTTGGAATCAACCACCGCTGATGTCTATTGTTGTGGCCCTGAAACGCTGATGTCTGAAATCGAACAACGGGTCGAACGTAGTCGTGCCCATGTCGAGCGCTTCAATCCGGTCCTCCGCGAAATCGAAGGTGGTGCAAAACCCTTTGTTGTTCGACTTGCATCGACGGGCCGAAAAGTCAACGTCGCCGCGGATGTCTCGATTGCCGACGCGCTCGCGAAAGCGGGAGTGGCCATTGATACGTCGTGTGGCAAAGGGGTGTGTGGCACGTGCGAAACGCGGATCGTTGATGGACGACCGAGCCACCTCGATAGCGTGATGCCTGACGCGGACAAAGACAAACTAGGAGTTATGTACCCCTGCGTGTCACGCGCGGAGGGTGCCGAAATTACGCTCGACGCCTAGTCGACATCGAATTCATCGTCGACCCAGGCGTTGTCATCGGTTCGCAGCAGCTGCCACGCGACGTACGCGACACCAGCGACAATAGCCACCGCAAGCCCCGCGGCAATAAAGCCACCAATCCCTGATTTCTTGGGCGCGAGCGGTGTTTTCTGAATGAGCTTCCGGCCCGTTAGTTGACTCAAACCGCCAAGTAACCGTCCCGCGGACTCAAGGACGTCTCGCTGACGACCGAATGCAGAGTTTGCGGCATCGCGAAGCATGGCGCGTTCTCGCGAATATGACCGGGCCATTGTTACTCCTTCGACCTTTACATTATGACTCACCAGTGGCTCGAGCGCACATCGAGACGAGGCAGAATAGTCACATGTCAATTCACACACAGACCGCAACAATCCACACCAATCACGGGGATATCCGAATCAATCTTTTCGGCAACCACGCGCCGAAAACGGTCGAGAACTTTGTCGGTCTCGCCAATGGAACCAAGGAATGGACGCACCCCCAGTCAGGGGAAAAAATGACTACGCCGCTCTACAACGGTGTAGTTTTCCACCGAATAATTCCGGGCTTCATGATTCAGGGTGGCGATCCTCTTGGAAAGGGTTTTGGTGGTCCCGGCTACCAGTTTGGCGATGAGATTCACCCGGAGCTCAACTTCAGCCAACCCTTTATCGTGGCGATGGCTAACTCTGGCCCCGGCACAAACGGATCGCAGTTTTTTATTACTAGCGCACCAACACCGTGGTTGCAGGCAAAACATACAATTTTTGGCGAGGTTTCGGATGACGAGTCCCGCGCAATTGTGACCGCCATCGAATCGGTCGCGACCGGACCGAATGACCAGCCGATTGAGCCCGTCGTTATGTCTCGCATCACTGTCTCGTGACAAGCCAACTGTGGTCGAGTATTCGACGAAGTAGAACGCCGGCCACCTTCGCGCTGTTGGGTGCTATCGCGCTCGGTTACCTCGCCCAATTCGTGTTTGGCGATTCCCTCGTTTACTACTTTGGGTTTTACCCGCCGTTGATGTGGGCGGAACCGTGGCGACTGATCACGTCCGCATTCATTCACGGTGGAATCATGCACGTCATGTTTAACGGATACTCTCTGTGGGTTCTCGGCAACCTGATCGAACGTGTAATCGGGTCGGCACGATTCCTGCTCGTCTTCACAGTGTCGGTTATCAGCGGATGCTTTGCCGTCATGGTCCTGAACCCAGGATCGTTGACGGTCGGCGCGTCGGCGGGAATCTTTGGCCTCTTCGCTGCGCTTTTCTTCATCAATAGGGGTTTTGGCGGCAACAACGTGTCGCTTCTCGTCATCCTTGGCCTCAACCTGGCAATCGGATTCGTCGTGCCCGGTATTGCCTGGGAAGCCCACATCGGCGGGTTAATCGGTGGACTCGTGACAACGCTGCTTTTGCGGCGAACGCGACGCTGAAGGAACTTACCCACAGGGATATCCACAAAAGTGGATAATTACACGGTTGTAATTCGGGGTTAGCGCCAACGAGTGGTCATCAGGAATCCGATGAACATCAAACCAAACCCGATAACAATATTGAGAGCGCCGACAGACGGAATTGGAAACAGACCGGCACTCACGTAGAACGTCAAAATCCACGCGAGGCCAAGAAGCATGAAGCCGAACATAATGGGCTTGAACCAAACTGGGTTAGGTGCATCCTGAGCGGCGCGCGACGAATTGTTGCTAGGGACGGCGTCGTCAAAAGTTTTCTTTGCCATAGTTCCAGCATACCGACACCCGATTGCGCCCGGAAACCGTCGTTAGACTTGGGGACGTGCCCCTCACCATCAATGCACAAGAAAGTAGTCTCACGATTACAACCTGTCATCCGAAATTGTCGGCAACGGAACGATTCACCGCATATTCAGTTTGTGAATCCTTCGTTCCTCGGGAAAACGGCACACCGACTGAGGTGTCGGCCGTGGTGCAGCAAAATTGAACGAGATGTCTTCTCGTCGCGCGCTCCGCCGGAAACGCAAGGTTGCGCGTTTACGTGAAATTGGGAGTGATGTTCTCATCACACTCGGCGTCATCGTGTTGTTTTTCTACCTGTGGTACGTGTGGCTTGGCGATATCGATGCGGGCGCTCAGCAGGCCTCAGCGGCCACGTCTCTCTCCGAATCCTGGGAAATTAGTGCTCCAGTAGTCATCGAGTTCGATCGCGAGAGTGGTACCTCGCAGGGAGCGGGCCGATCACCGAATCCGCCAGTCGTTCAACTGGTGCAACCGGGCAAATCGTTTGCGACAATGATGGTCCCCCGATTCGGTAAACATTTCGAAAGGACCATCGAAGAATCCGTTGATCTGAAGACCGTTCTCAATGACTACACCGCGGGTGTCGGCCATTACTCGTCAAGCTCAGCGCTTGGCGCGTTGGGAAACTTTGCCCTCGCCGCGCACCGCGGGACCTTCGGCGCTTCGTTCGGTCAAATTGACCAACTTCGTATCGGTGACCGAATCTACATCGAGACGAAAGAAGGCTGGTACGTTTATCGATTTCGGAATATGGAATTCGTCTACTCGAGTGAATTGACGGTGCTCAACGATGTACCGAGGACGTCAATTGTCGCGAAGGAGCGAATACTCACCATGACGACCTGCCACCCGAAAGGGACGATTTCAGAACGATTCATCGCATATTCAGTTTTCGAATCCTTCGTTCCCCGGGAGAGGGGCGCTCCATCGGAAGTCGCCGGCGATTGGTGAAATCCATAATCAGAGACGGTAGCGTCAAAGAAGATGGTCATCGTGCCGCAAACACACGGAAGGGAACCGACTGAACATGTATTCCGCACTGTGGCGAGTCCTTCCAGGACCACGTTGGCTAAAGGTTATTGAGGCAGTCGTTCTCGGCATAGTTATCCTGTCGCTGTGCGTCGACTGGGTTTTCCCGTGGGTCGCGGAAAACTTCATTCAGTCCGAATCGACGGTGGGTCAGTGACGAGAATCTTTGTTCTAGATAATTACGACTCGTTCGTTTACACGCTCGCCGGGTATATTCGGCAGCTCGGAGCAGAAATCGTCGTGATTCGAAACGATGGCTTTGACGAGGTTGAAATTTCCCAGCGGCTCGAAGGTTTTGATGGCATTCTCATCTCGCCCGGCCCGGGAACACCGGGAGATGCAGGGTTGTCGATCCCCATCATCCGCTATGCGTTGGCCCACAACATCCCCTTGCTCGGAGTGTGTCTCGGCCACCAGGCCATCGCCGAAGCAATGGGCGGTGTCGTGACGCACGCCGACGAATTGATGCACGGGAAGACCAGCGCGGTGGTGCACGAAAATTCGGTGATGTTCGATGGTGTGCCGAGCCCGTTTCGCGCAACGAGATATCATTCTCTCGCCATCGTGGACGGCACAACCCCGGCAGAACTCCGAATTACCGCTCGGACCGACGGTGGCGTCATCATGGCTGTCGCACACGTCACCGCACCGCTGTGGGGTGTCCAGTTTCACCCCGAGTCGGTAATGACAGAGGGCGGCTACACGATGATCGGAAACTGGCTCGAATCGACTGGAATGATTGGCGTCTCACGCCTTGCGCGAACACTCAGTCCGCTCATGAACTCCTGAACCATTACCCAGTGCAGTACACAATCGAAATCTTCGAATGCTGAGGGGCCTCACCCTTGATCGACTGCGAACCGATCGTCTGCCCACCACAAGTGGTGTCGGGGATCACGGTCACATCGAGCTGCAAGGACGACCCCTGAAGAAGTCCCGTTGCTTGACCGACGCTCATCCCCACCACATCGGGGATGCTGATTTTGCCGTTAGAGACGACGATGTCAATGACACTGCCAGCCGAAAGTTTGGTTCCAGCTTTAGGGTCACTGCCGACGACAGCGCCGACTAAAGCGTTTGGAGAATAGCCCGGTGTAACCGTCCCAACGGTAAAGCCAGCCCCTTCGAGCGCTGTCGTCGCATCCGCTATTGTCATGAAATCGATGGACGGAACCGCGCTGACTGGTTTGCCGGAGGACTCAACAACTGTCACAATCTCTCCTACAGCAAGATTCACGCCGGCTTCGGGCGATGTGGAAATGACAGTCCCTTTGGGGACGGTCTCGCTTACCTCAACACGTCGGACGACGGCGAGGCCCAGAGCTGTCAATTCAGACTCGGCCGTCTCGAACGATTCTGCCGTCACATCGGGCATCGCGACGGCGAGAGAACCAATGGTGTTGCCTGAGTTCAAGGTGAGCACCCAGTACATCATTCCAACAATCACCGAGGCAACGACCAAAAGTCCGGCAGCACCGAGAAGCGCCGAGCGGACGACATTTGCCTTCGGGGGCGTGTCGCTGGTGAGAAGTGGTCGAAGGTCGTTGAGATCCATGTCTGTTCCGTTGGGCTTGGCGTTGTTGCTCAACCCTGATTCTACGGCGAATTGCGAATCCCCACGCAGCCCTGGCTCACCCGTTGCGATGCTCGAAACGGGAATCGGCGGAGTTTCGGGTGGTCTGGTTGCACGATCTACACGTCCCCCGCCAACCAGATTCGATATGGACCTCAAAGCCATGGCAAACTCGCCCGCGGTCCGATATCGAGCTTTGCGATCTTTTTCTAAACCTTTAGCGATGACCATGTCCAGCTCCGGTGACAACTCTGGGCGCCGACTGCGCGCTCGAGGGGCTGTTTGGGTTACATGCTGAAACGCAATCGACACCGATGTGTCTCCGGTGAACAGCGGGGCGCCGGTGACCATTTCGAAAAGCACGACGGCCGTAGAGTACAGGTCGCTGCGACCGTCAATGATGTCACCTTTTGCTTGTTCAGGAGAGAAATACTGAGCGGTCCCGACAATCGCCGAGGGGTCATTCGTCGGATCCTCGACGGCTTGCGCGATGCCAAAGTCACACACTTTAACGAGCCCCGAATGGGTAATCATGATGTTTCCCGGCTTGATGTCCCGGTGAATAATTCCCGATCGATGGGACTCATCGAGTGCGTCGAGAATTCCTAGCGCGATGTGCACCGCCACCTTCGGTTCGAACGCACCCGCATCCATGAGTCGTCGAAGGATTTTGCCATCGATGTACTCCATGACGATAAATGGAATGGGAGTTTCTGCAGACACATCGGGGATTATCTGCTCGCCTGCGTCGTACACACGAACGATGTTCGGATGTCCCATCGCACTTACCGAATGAGCTTCGCGCTGGAATCGTTTGCGAGAATCTGAATCGACCGCTACCTCGGGTCGAAGCGTCTTTATCGCGACTCGTCGCCTTAATCGCGTGTCGGTACCGACGTAAACGTTAGCCATTCCGCCGCGCCCAATCAATGCCTCGGGACGATAGCGATTTCCGAAGAGGAACTCGGAATTCAGAATGGAATCCAATCCGATTGCTCGGGATTGTGAATTGTCACTCAACGGGGATCACCAGATCTTCTGACGGATTTGACGCGAGGTTTCCACAGCGGACGATATAGGACACGCGAATTTCGGTGGTGTTGTCGTCGATGACGAGATCGGCCGCAGTGGTCCGCGGCCCGAAGGTGCTGACGTTCGCGAATGAACCACCGTTGACAGTGAATTCATAGGAATCGAGGTCAAAATCTGCAGGACATTCGCGATACGTTGGCCACGAGATAGCGATCGTTGATCCTGCGGTGTACGGACCCGCGCTTACGGTCAGGGCCCCCGGAGACGTTGGCGTCGGGATCGTATCGAAAAAGTAGACCGCGATGAGCGTGTTAGGGGGGACGCTTCCTTCAGGATTGACTCGGTAGGCCGTTCCGACCAGATCGAGAGACGTCGCGATGTTACCGGTCACGGCGTCGAGTCGAAGACCCATACTGTCGAGCTTCTCGTTCACTTGGTTGATTGTTAGGCCGATGAATTCATCCTCGGTGACGACCACGTTTCCGGATAATGGGTCGGTCGGGGTAGGAGTCGGGGTAGGGGTTGGGACTGACGAGTCTGTTGGCGACGGACTCGGGATCGGTGCGGTCTCTGTTGGTCGGAAGACCAGCGCAGCAACTATTCCAATCAAGAGGACCGCAAGTGCGACGACGAGTCCGACAAGGGGCCAC
>CALPQP020000008.1 GCA_943325745.2 Gulosibacter massiliensis | reverse complement strand
GTCGGCCTTCGCACGAGTGAGCATCGCGGGGGACGCGCGGAACTGGTCGGAACGATGAACTAAAAACACCGTGTCGGCAAATTTGGTCAGGAACGTCGCTTCCTCCATCGCCGAATCTCCGCCGCCAACAACGGCAACCGTGCGATTGCGGAAGAACGCACCGTCGCAGGTTGCACACCACGAGACTCCGAAACCGGAAAGACGTTTTTCGTCGTCGAGGCCGAGGTGACGATACTGGCTACCCATCGACAGAACGACAGCCTTCGATTCGATGGTTTCGCCGTTGCCCAGCGTGATTTTCTTTACCGGACCATCGAGTTCGACCGCCGTCGCATCGTCAAAGACCAGCTCGGCTCCGAAGCGCTCTGCTTGTGCCTGCATGTCCATCATGAGGGCGGGCCCCATCACGCCCTCGGGGAACCCCGGGTAGTTGTCGACGTCGGTCGTCTTCATAAGGTCGCCACCCATTTCGACGCTTGAGGCAATGACGAGGGGTTTCAAGTCGGCCCGCGCTGCATAAATTGCAGCGGTGTATCCGGCCGGACCAGATCCGATAATGACGAGGTCGCGCACAGTGTTCCTTCCAACAAGAGTCATAACTCGAGTTTATGGTCGCTTATTCCCTCGGCGGCGCAGGGGCGCCAACAACTCGCGGGCTGATGTGTCTCGCACGACCACGAGCACGGCGAGATAGACGGCACCCATCGCACCCGCAATAACAACGGCCCACAAAATGGACAGGTCTGTCGAGGCGGATGCTGGCGGCAACGCTTCGCGGACGATGAATCCTACAGCGAGCGCGGGGACGACAGCGACCACAAAGCGAGCCAGCGAGCTCCCCAAGGATTTTCCGCCCAGGCGACCGAGACGTCGCCGAACAAAGACCACCATCAGGGTTGCTTGGACGAAAATTGAGACACTCATCGACAGCGCGATTCCATTGGCAATCTGGGAAACCGGCCCGGCGCCCGCAAAAAGCGCGCCGATAGTGAAGACCACCGACTGAACCAGTTGCACAAAGAACGGTGTCCGCGTGTCTTCAAGCGCATAGAAGATTCGCTGCAGAACGAAGACCACCCCGAACGGAACGAGCCCGATCGAGAATAAGGCGATGACGTTTGCCATTCCGTTTCCCGAGCCGCCCGCGAACACGCTGGCGACGAAGGTTGCGGTCAACCACAACACTCCGCTACTGATGACCATGAATAAGCAAATGCGTGTCAGCGAGTCCCGAATGTCCGACTCCAAATGATCCCAGCGCTTGTCCCGAACGTCCGTGCTCATCCGCGTGAAGTAGGCAGTTCCAAGGGATACGGTAATCACCGAATGTGGAAGCATAAAGACGAGCCATCCAAATCGCAGAACGGCGAGCCCCGGCTCGTCGTAGGCGGTTGCTAGTGACGCAATGTTGCTTTGCACAATCCCCGCGAGTTGGGTCACCACAATCATTCCGAACGTCCACGCGGCCAATCTGGTTGTCGTTCCGAGTCCCACGCCGCGGAAGTGGAAGTCGGGTCGAAATCGAATGGAGGCACGACCGAGGAAACCGAAAAGGACAAGAGCTTGAACAACCACACCAAGCGTCGCCGTCCCGGCAAGGGTGGCCACTTCGGTTGCGTCCCAATCCGCCGCAACGGACACACTTCCCGTGAAGTGTTGCCCAAACCACAGCATTCCCGCGATAGCGACGACGTTATTGAGGGCGGGCGCCCATGTAAAAGGGCCAAACACGCCCTTCGCGTTGAGGACCTCGCCGACCAGGCTGTACGCGGCGTAAAAGAAGACTTGGGGCAGACACCACCACGCGAACGCGGTGGCGAGCGCCAGCTCCGCCGGTCCGAATCCATAACCCCCACCGTCGGCGGTGTGTTGCGTGTACAAGCGAACGAGAAACGGCGCAGCCGCCACGGCAATCACCGTGACGACCAGAACTACCGACAATCCCAGGGTCAGCAAGCGGTTGATGAACTTCGCGCCGCCATCCGTGTGAAGTTGCGCGTTGACAATCTGTGGGACGAACACCGCGCTGAGAACTCCGCCCGCGACAATCGCATAGACATTGTTGGGAAGTTGGTTGGCCAGTGCGAACGCATCGGCGCCGGAACCAATCAAACCGACAGTGCGAGCAAGAACCACCGCACTGACAAATCCGAGGATTCGCGACACGATTGTGCCTGATGCGAGGAGGATAGACGACCGACCGATTCGATCTGTCATGAACGCCGCCGTCGGTCACGAATAGTGCGGGCAATTCCGATGCCCATTATCGACGCAACAATGGCGATAAATGCCACGAGAGTGATGCTCTCCCACTCCGCTTGGACCTCGATTTCAATGAACACCGGATCACTGATGACAATGCCGCTTGTTGTTGTCAGCGTTGCTCGAAGTGACGTTTTTCCGTTAGCAACAGAGATCATCGGGACCGTGACCTGGGCACTAGCGCCCGATGGAACCATGATTGTCTGGTTCGGCGTTGGGATGCTGACAATTCCTGAGAGCGCGTTGACGCGTGCGTTGACGGTGATGTCGGTCGTCGAGTTGTTCGTGATCGTCAACGGCAGTTCGGCGGAATTGGCGAGAACCGTAAAATCGCTTCCCACCGAGAACGAAACAAAGTCCTCGTAAGTTTTAGCCGTTCGGGTGTGTGCGCGAGCCGCCACGGGGAAGCGAGAGGTGGCGACCAGCCCCGCGATGACGCAGAGCTGACGAAGGCGCGGGGTGGTGATCGCACGAGGATCCAACGCCATCTCGGATACCTGACGGTCGAGGCGATGTTGAGACATGAGCGACTGGATGGTGTCACTAGGAACGTCATGGAACGTCACGATTGCACCGCTCGCCACCTCGGCAGGCACGAAGCGAATTGATTTTTCGGATCCCTGAAACAACGCGTTGAGGAACGCAACAACACGTTTTCCGTCGATGGAGGCGGGGTCGCGCGGAAGAACGACTGTCAGTAGACCGTTCGATGAGTCGCGGAAGTGCGCCGCCACGGTGACTGGGTCATCCCCGGAAACGGGTCCGACCGCTTCGGCGATTACGGCGCTCGCAGCGGAGGAATAGGCATTTGCGAGCCCGGGAAACATTTCGTCGCCCGCGATGAGGCGCCCAAATCCCAACTTCTCGGCGATACCCAGGATTTGCGTGTCCCCGGCTCGACCGGTCGGCCACCCGATGATGTCGGCTGAGGGGACACCCGATATCTCGCTCAGTTGGATAGTCGAGACGCGGAAACTTGGTCCGGTATCGGCGATTAGGAACGGGTCGGCGTTTCCCCACGGCAGGTAAATTGGCCGAGATCGTGTGACAGAGGCCAGCCACGCGGATACGGGCGCCGGCGCACTCTTCCCGAGCGCCGTGATGCTCGCGACGATTCGCGAATCGATGGCGATCGTTGCACCATGAGAGATTGCGGCAGATGTTAGCTGGGCCCAGGAACCACCCGGGGATACGAGCCTCGACATCTTGCTGGCATCGATCAAGTCTGATGACGATCCAGACGCGACGATGGGAACAAGAACGGAAAACGCAGGCGGAGAGGCGGCTTCAGCGGGGACCGCGCCAAAACTCAAAAGTGCGAAGATTGCCGCGACCGTGAGGCTGGCGCGAGCGCGACGAACCCTAACTTTTTCGACGGCCGACATAGCGGTAAGTCTAGACTGAAGCGATATGGAGAGCGTGGCTGAGGCCATGGCGAGATTGACGGCCCTCGCCGGCAGCGGAACCGTTTCGACGCTGACCGCTGCTTTTGTGGAAGCCGGATTCGAGCTCGCTCTCGTGGGGGGTCCGGTGCGCGATGCCTTTCTTGGTCGGGAACTCACGGACCTTGATTTTGCAACGAATGCGACACCCGACGAGATCCTGCGGGTGGTCGGGCCGATTTCGACAACGACGTGGGACATCGGACGCGACTTCGGCACAATCGGCGCTCGCGTCGAGGGTGAGCAGGTTGAAATTACGACCTACCGAAGCGACACCTATGACCGCGAGACTCGCAAGCCGGTTGTGGCGTTCGGGAATCGGATTGACGACGATTTGTTGCGCCGCGACTTCACGGTCAACGCCATGGCGCTCTCCCTCCCTGACCTGTCGTTGGTTGACCCGAGCGGCGGATTCGACGATCTTGTCGCAAAACGACTGCGGACACCGGGCACGCCCGAACAATCCTTCGCGGATGACCCGCTGCGAATGATGCGGGCTGCGCGTTTTGTCGCCCAGCTGCAGTTTCCCCTTGTCCCAGAAGTCGTGACTGCGATGACGGCGCTCGCGGACTCCATTCTCATGATTAGCGCGGAGCGGGTTAGGGACGAATTCATCAAGCTCATCGACGCACCTGATCCGGTTCCCGGTATCCGAACGCTTGTTGACACGGGAATTCTCGATCGCGTGTTCCCAGAGATTCCTGTTCTCATCCGCGAGCACGACGAACACGGTCGTCACAAGGACGTCTACGAACACTCACTCACGGTGCTGACGAAGTCGATCGCACTGGAACGGAAACGATTCCCGGATTCCTCGCCGGACACCATCGGTCGGTTGGCTGCGCTGCTGCACGACATTGGTAAGCCGATGACGCGCTCGTTCGACAACACTAAGGTTGTGACTTTTTACGGCCATGACGTGGCCGGCGCGCGTCTTGCGAAGAAGAGGTTGCACGCGCTCCGATTTGACAACGACACGACCGCCAGAGTGTGCAACCTCATTCGATTGCACCTTCGTTTCTTCGGATATAGCGAGGGAGAGTGGACAGACTCCGCGGTTCGCCGTTATGTCAGGGACGCTGGCGAGGAACTTGAGCGCCTACACATTCTTGTTCGCAGTGATGTCACGACCCGAAACGACAGGAAGCTCGCCCTCATGGACGCGGCCTACACCGACCTCGAAGCTCGAATCTCTGAAATCCGCGAACGTGAGGAAATCGACGCGATCCGCCCTGACTTGGACGGCGACCAGATCATGATGATCCTCGATGTGCAGCCCGGCCGTGTTGTCGGTGAGGCCCGTGCGTTCCTTATGGAACTGCGTTTGGACGAGGGTCCGCTCGGCGAGGACGAGGCAGAAAAGCGCCTTCGAGCGTGGGCTGCGGGACGCGAATTGTCCTAAGCCGTTGTTTGGGCTATTCTTGGACGGTTGCCCACAGGGCGACGAGCACTAGATGCACAACCCTCCTGCTGCAGAAATTCTGTAGCCGCTGAGTCCAGAGGAGGTGGGTTACGTCATGCATCCCTACGAAATAATGGTGATTCTCGACCCCGAGGTCGATGAGCGCACCGTACAACCGACGCTCGAGAAGTTTCTGAGCGTTATCACCAACGGTGGAGGCTCTGTCGACAACGTCGACTTGTGGGGCCGCCGGCGATTGTCGTACGAAATCCAGAAGAAGAGCGAAGGCATTTATGCCGTCATTAACTTCACCGCGGACCCCGCGACCACGCAGGAACTCGAGCGCCAGCTCCGACTCAACGAGTCAATCATGCGCACCAAGGTTCTTCGTGCAGACGAAGCCGTAGCCCGCATTGCCTCGCAGGCCATCGAAGCAGCGGAAGCCGCAACGCTCGCCGAAGCGACGGCGGAGTAAGCACCATGGCTAACGACACAGTGATCACAGTTGTCGGCAACCTCACCGCCGACCCGGAACTTCGCTACACGCAGAACGGCGTTGCCGTTGCGAACTTCACGATCGCCTCGACGCCTCGAACGTTTGACAAAGCAAGCAACGAGTGGAAGGACGGCGAAGCGCTGTTCCTCCGTGCAAGCGTGTGGCGTGAATTCGCCGAGCACGTTGCCTCGTCACTGTCGAAAGGTTCGCGCGTTGTCGCCACTGGCCGACTTCGACAACGCTCCTTCGAAACGAAGGAAGGCGAAAAGCGAACCTCAATCGAACTCGAAGTCGACGAGGTCGGCCCCTCGCTTCGATACGCAACCGCAGCCGTCACCCGCGCACCGGGGTCGGCCGCAACCTCTGGCGGCAACAGCGAGTGGTCTGCTCCTGCTGGCGGCAACGATTGGGCGGCCCCGGCCACTCCCGTTGCTGGCGGCGACCCCTGGGGCGCAGGCTCGGCCGAACCCTCTAATGACGACGCTCCGTTCTAACTAACTCTTCACGAAAAGGAATAACCATGGCAGGAAAGGCAACCGGCGACCGCCGCAAGCCGCGCGTAGGCAAGGGAGCGAAGGTGCTTCCCCCCGCACGTGCGATCAAAATCGACGTCATTGACTACAAGGACGTCGCAACCCTTCGCAAGTTCATTTCGGAGCGCGGAAAGATTCGCTCGCGCCGAATCACGGGCGTTTCGGTCCAGGAACAGCGACTCATTGCACGTGCGGTCAAGAACGCACGCGAAATGGCGCTTCTCCCCTACGCCGGCGCTGGCCGTTAAGGAGTACGACAATGGCAAAACTCATTCTCACGCACGAGGTCACTGGCCTCGGCTCTGCCGGAGACGTTGTTGACGTCAAGAACGGTTACGCCCGCAACTACCTCGTTCCCCAGGGATTCGCGATTCTCTGGACCCGTGGTGGTGAAAAACAGGTGACGGACATCAAGCAGGCTCGCGCATCGCGCGCGCTCGCCTCGCTTGACGAAGCACAGGCTCTCAAGGCAAAGCTCGAAAGCGCCACGATCACGGTCAAGGCGTCCGCGGGCTCTGAAGGTCGTTTGTTCGGTTCGGTCAAGACGGCGGATATTGCGGCGGCGGTTGCCGAATCCGGGCTCGGTGACATCGACAAGCGCACCATCGAATTGACCACCCCGATCAAGTCGACGGGAGCCTTCTCGGCGACTGTCCGTCTCCACGACGGCGTGTCCGCGACTCTCGCCCTCAAGGTGATTGCTCGCAAGTAGCCCCGCGAGACCCTCGTTTAGCGCCCGTGTTCGGAAACGAAGACGGGCGCTACAACATTTAACGTGACACGGGCGGAGTGTGGAAAAGTTAAAGGTTCAACCTAAACTCTAAACATGTTTTCCCACAGCCCGCGAAAACTAAAAACCTACGGTCAGGGGAACTTTATCGACAAAAATCCATGGTGGTGTGTCGCACTTATCCCCACACCATCCACAGCACGGCACGGCGTGCTGAACATGTTAACCACAGGCTTATCCACAGGGGCATTTGCACCGGTCGGTCGTAAAACGTAGCGTTCATCCTGTTCGTGTGGCGTGGCGCAGTCTGATGTCCGTTCTCACGCGCATACTAAATACCCCGCACGAAATGTTGACTCAGGAGGTGATCATCGATGGCAGGTCCGAAACTCGAACTGGTCCCCGAAGGCACCGGTGACACCCGCGTCCCGCCCAACGATCAGGCTGCCGAGATGAGCACGCTTGGCGGGATGCTGCTGTCCAACGATGCCATCGTCGAAGTACTCGAGCTCATCAAGGGCGAAGATTTCTATTTCCCCAAACACGAAATCATTTTTAACGCGATAAACACCGTCTTCTCTCGATCGGAACCGACCGACGTCATCATGATCACCGATCAGTTGACCCGCGACGGCAACCTGAACAAAATCGGCGGCGCGAGTTATCTCCACACGCTCGAATCCTCCGTGCCGACTGCCGCCAACGCCAGCTACTACGCCAGCATCGTCGCGGACAAAGCGATTCTGCGAAAACTTGTGCAGTCGGGAACTCGAATCACTCAACTCGGATACGCCGCGGAAGGCGACCCGAGCGAGCTCGTCAACGACGCCCAGGTCGAAATCTTTGCGATTGGCCGCTCAGCGGGAGCTCAGGACGCGATCGTACTTCGCGACGCCGTCAAGATCGCGGTCAACGAGATGGAAGAACAAGCGAAATCGGCCAAAGAGGGGCTTGACATCCCCACCGGGTTTCGCGAGCTCGACGACGTCACGAACGGGCTTCACCCGGGGCAACTCGTCCTCATCGCCGCCCGGCCCGGTCTGGGAAAATCCACGCTTGCGCTCGACTTTGCCCGCTCCGCCGCTCTGAGATCAAACGTCCCGACCGTTTTCTTCTCTCTCGAAATGAGCGCAAGCGAAATCTCCCAACGTTTGTTGTCTGCTGAATCGAGCGTGCCGCTCAACGCTATTCGCAAGTCAAAAGATCTCAAGTCTGAAGGCTGGAAGCGAATCAACACCATCCAGTCTCGGCTCGATGACATTCCGCTCTATATCGACGACAGTCCTAATTTGACGCTGTCCGAAATTCGCGCGAAATGCCGTCGCCTCAAGTCCCAACACGGCATCAAACTCGTCATTATCGATTACCTCCAACTCATGACGAGTGGCAAGAAGGTCGAGAATCGTCAGCAGGAAGTGTCCGAATTCTCGCGGTCACTCAAGCTCTTAGCGAAGGAACTAGGCGTCCCGATTGTTGCGCTGTCTCAGCTCAACCGCGGACCGGAAAACGCACCGGACAAGAAGCCACAACTGTCGCACCTTCGAGAGTCCGGATCGCTCGAGCAAGACGCCGATATTGTGCTTCTCTTACACCGCGAGCGTTTCGCGGAACAAGGCGAAAACCGCAACGATGCGGAGATTCACATCGCGAAGCACCGCAATGGTGAGATGCGCGTGCTGTCGGTTCTGTTTGAAGGCCACTATTCGCGTTTCAGCGATATGGCAAAGATTTAGTCGGAGAAACCTTAATTCGCAATCCCGTAGTCTTTACACATGGCAGATGCTGGAAAACCGTTCGTGATTGTCGCTAGGGTCCGTGCCGCCATTCAACCGTTTGCGCGATACGCCGCCGCCCTCATTGCGGGAGTCGCCATTACGCTCACCGACGATCACTCGACCTATACAGGCCTTGAGTGGCTCACGTTTGTCGTCGTGGTTTCACTGTTATTCCGAGGTGGGCCAGCCACTCTGATGAACGCCGTCGCGTGGTGGTCGACGCTGGTTGTCGCCGCGCTGGCCTTGCTGGGACTAATCGCAAGCCGGATGTCTCCCACCACCGCGCTGTCGTTGACGATCGCTCTTGTGGCTTTTGAGACCTCTAGAGCCTTTACCCGGAGCGACCGAATCTGGCTCTGGTCAACCGGTGTACTGGCTGTGGGGCTCTCGATTCTGTACTTCACCATCGATGCCGACGACAGGACGGCCGCCGGATTGACGGGGGGTTGGGCGATCATCGCGGGTGTTTTTGGATTGATCGACGCAATCGATTCTCGAGTGAAGGCCCGGCGATCGGCGCAGAAGCCCGCAGCCTCGAAATCAACAACGACGACAGCGAAGGCGAAATCCCGTGGCACGAAGCGATAAAACTCGACCGGCCGAACTTGTTGGACTGGCGTCCGTGGCCGGACTATTCATTGGAGGCATCGTCTTGATGGTGACGCGAGACTTTGCCCTTGCGGCAATCGCGGGCGGTGGGGGATTTGTCGTCACCATCATCAGTCTTGCAATGATGGTTCTCGCGATGAGCCCACAGTTACCGAAGTCGGACAACAACCCGCACGATTAGCGAAGGTAATCGACCAATTTTGACGCGAGTCCGACGTAGGTTGCCGGTGTGAGTTCGAGTAGTCGCGCTTTCCCCGTCGCCGACATCTCGAGACCGTCGATGAACGTCCGCAGATTCTCGGCGGTCAAACGCTTTCCCCGCGTGAGGTCTTTCAGCAATTCGTAAGGATTCTCGATCGTCGTCGTCCCGGCTGCTCGTTCGGCACGCAGCAGCGTTTGGATCGCCTCACCGAGGACCTCAAGGTTGGTCTCTACATCGTCGAGCAACGCCGCGCGATCGACGGTGATGTCGTCCAGCCCCGCGTTGATATTCGAAATGGCGAGCAGTGAGTGGCCGAGCGCGACACCAAGGTTTCGCTGGGTGGTCGAGTCGGTAAGGTCGCGTTGAAGTCGTGACGTTACGAGCGTTGCGCCGAGAGCATCGCCCAACGCGGACGCAATCTCGAGATTCGCCTCGGCGTTCTCGAAACGGATGGGGTTGACCTTGTGGGGCATCGTCGATGAACCCGTCGACCCCTTCACCGAGATCTGTGTGATGTACCCCTGCGAAATGTAGGTCCACACGTCCGTGCACAGGTTGTGCAGCACACGGTTGACGTGACTAATCCGAGCGAGGAGTGCCGCCTGGCTGTCGTGCGATTCGATTTGGGTAGTCAACGGGTTCCACTCGAGCCCGACGGATTCGACGAATTCCTGCGACACACGGATCCAGTCGACCTCGGGTGCTGCGACGACGTGAGCAGAGAAGGTTCCGGTCGCTCCCGAGAACTTGCCCGCCAGTTGAACCGCGTCGACGTCAGCCAGGAGTTTGGTGAGTCGATGAACAAAAACCGCTATTTCCTTGCCAAACGTCGTCGGCGTCGCGGCCTGCCCGTGGGTGCGAGACAACATGGGCGTGTCTCGTTCGGACGTCGCGAGAGCCGTCAATTTCTGGACCACAACATCTATAGCGGGGCGCCACACCTCGCGAACCGCTGCCCCCAGGGTAATTCCATAGGACAGATTGTTGATGTCTTCGCTTGTACACGCGAAGTGTGTTAGCTCGGCGATGCGTGACAAGCCGAGACGTTCGAGGTGTTCACGAACGAGATATTCCACCGCCTTGACGTCGTGCCTTGTCGTTGCTTCGAGTTCGGCGATCCGAGCGACGTCGGCATCACCGAAGTTTGTCGCGACATCACGCAAGGCAAGACGCTCGTCGGCGCTCAGTTCCGCGCCAAAAATGCCTTCATCTGCGAGGCGGATCAGCCACTCGATTTCAACGTGAACTCGCGCACGGTTGAGTCCCGCTTCGGACAGATGTTGACCAATCTCGGCGACCGTATCGTGGTAGCGTCCGTCCAAAGGACTGAGCGGTTGGGGCGAAAGGGCCATATCCCTATTCTCGCAGTTTTATCCCCACGAGACGTGTGCGCATCACCCTTCCACCAAGTACGTCGTTGCAATGCAGCCAAGTCGAAACATCCGTCACGCTGTGATGGTGATATTCGTGAATCTGGTCAACCCAACGGACCTTCTCGGTGCTGCCATCGCTGATCTCGACCGTTCTGTCAATCGAGCAGGCTGGGTTGGACCGGCTCGCATCGCCTACGACGATGTCGTTACGGATTTCCGGTCGCGATTGATAGCCCTGGCGATGCAGACGCAGTCACTCGGTTGATCCCCCCAATTTCCGTCGAGTCGAACACGTTTCGGTACACACTCGATGCGCTTCTGGTTCGATCGGACGACCTGCGCCGAGTAGCCGCCACGGTTGCGAACGCAGCGATGCACGTGGGGTTATCGGCGCGTCTGAATTCTGCACCAGAACGACTTGTTCTGCAGTGGGAGCTAGAACACGTCGCCCGAGATATCGCGGGTGTTCATGCTGACCTTGAGGGCGTTATTGCCACGATTGAACCATCCGAGTGGGCTCGCGCAGCTCTGGCTACCGGCGGACCGTGGCCAGCGGTTCGGCGCGTTAGTGAATGGGTGCTGACCCACGCCCCCTGGCAATCGGCTGCCGCGCCGTGGGAGCCGGTCACGATGACACGACGAATCGACAACGCTAACGCGCCGCGGGATTTCTCGGAACGCTTTGCTCGAATTCCCACCGGCTCGGAGCGTGTCCGCATCGACCGATTTGAGACCGCAACCGGCCCCCGGTTCGAGGTGTATCTCGCTGGCACTGACTTTGCCGCAGGCCTCGACAATCCCTGGTGGGTCGGCGCGAATACCGAGATGCTCGCGTCTGGCGCCTCGCGATCGATGTCGGCAGCAGAATCTGCACTGGGTTACGCCGGGGTGACGGGCACGACACCCATTGTCCTCACCGGACACTCACAGGGTGGAGCGATTGCGCTGGCGATCGCAAACTCGGGTCGTTACTCGGTTGAGGCAGTATTCACGGCGGGCACACCCGCAGGCCTCGTCGAGTCACCGGCGAATGTTCCCATCGTTCACGTCGTGCACCCCGAGGACCCCGTTCCCGCGTTGGGTGGAGTAATTCGCGGGACAGCGGGCACCACATGGATAGTGCATACCGAACCTCGTGCAACGGGCACCGATGCGCATCTTGCAAAGAACTATCAGCAGTCACTCGGGAGGGTTGAACGTGTCCGGGACCCGGGACTGTTGTCGCTTGAGAACCGGCTACGAATCGATGGTCAAGGAACCGCGGTGTGGTTCCGATCGACGCTTAGCGAGTGACGGACACCGGGCTCATAAACGGGCGCAGCGCGATCCCGATCAGCCAATTGCAGAGGGACATGACGAGTGCGCCGATGACACCCCACGAGAAATCGTCGATTACAAGACCGAATCCCATATAGGGCGTCGCTTGAGAGACGAGCATCAGCAGGCCGGCGTTGACGAGCAAGGCAACCAGTCCCAGTGTCAGCAGGTACAGCGGGAAGGCAACGATTCGAATGAAATTGCCGATCACGGCGTTGACGATTCCAAACACCGCGGCCACTGCCGCATAGGAGAGCACGAGGTTGGCCTCGCCCAAGCCGAAAGGGATCAGGTGAATACCCTCAACGAACGAGTCGGCAATCCACAGTGCGGCGGTATTGATGATTAGTGCCAAAAGTAATCGAGCCATGGCAATAGCCTACGACCGACTGCGCCACGCGCGTCGTTACGGCTAGTCTTGACTCATGCCGTATACCGAGGCAACTCTTCAACTGCTGTCGATCGACGGGACTCTTGTCGAAAGCGATC
>CALPQP020000007.1 GCA_943325745.2 Gulosibacter massiliensis | reverse complement strand
CAAACGAGTGCAGCAAGCGGCTTGCAGCAGCTTGCAGGCTCAAGCAGCACGAGATGAATGCAACGACGGCACCGACGAGGAACAGGCGTGCGCCGGTCTCTCCGAGGACGTCCTTGAGGATGGTTCCAATCGGGTCGGCGTTCTCTCCCGCTGCGGTGGCGGCGAGGAGTTCGGGCGACGCGGCGAGAACATATCCCGAGAACGAAGCGAGGGCCGAGACGCCACCAATGAGGATGGTAAGAATCATGGCCTTCGGAACTTCACGAGCGGCGTCGCCAACTTCTTCGGCGACGTCACCACAGGCCTCAAAACCGTAGAACATGAAGAGACCGACGAGGGCGGCACCCATGAACGCGGTGCCATAATCAGCCGAGGCAAACCCTTCGGTGAAGATGCTGAACTCGTTCTGGCGTTCGAACAGAAGCAGGTAAAGGCCCAGTCCGACGACACCAATCAGCTCTGCAGCGAGACCGATGGTCGCGATTCGTGCGAGGGTCTTCGTTCCGCCGAGGTTTACGAGAAGCGCAACCACGAGGAGGCTGATCGCAAGGATCAGAGTGAGTTCTGACGAGACCTCCGTGACACCAAGAACGGTGGCGAGGAAGCCGGTGCCGTATTCCGCAACCGACGCGATCGTCACGAGCATCGCCCAGACGTAAATCCACGCGGCGAGCCATGCGGATCGGCGGCCGGCGAGGCGGCGCATCCAGGGATAGATTCCACCGGCGATCGGGAACTGCGAGACGACCTCGCCCATGACGAGTGCGACGAGCATTTGTCCACCACCGACGATGAGGATCCAGAAGATGGAGCCGGGTCCGCCGGTCATGAGTCCGAGACCGAACAGAGCGTAGATTGCGACGAGCGGCGACAGGTAGGTGAACCCGAGCGCCATTGTGCTCCATACGGTCATGGAGCGGTTGTAGGACCCTTCGTATCCGAGGGCGCTAAGTTGCGCCTTGTCGGATTGGGCCTTGTCTGACGTAGCCATTGTGACCTTTCGATTGTTGTGTTAATCGCGAGATGCCACCGGCGTTGGTCGCACCTCGTTGTGCTGGGGCAAACATAGCGCGTTTTTTTCTCTAGTGGCAGATGATTTTTGTCAACGGCGTTTTCCCTAAATCATTCATGATTGTAGGATTTAGGAAATAGACATAGGATTTACCACAACATCCATTTGCGGCCGAGTCGCTCGAACAATGAGGTTCACCCGATGTCAACCGAAATCGCTGTACCGTATCTGGACATTTCGGACCCGTCCTTTGCGATGCATTCCGAAGCAGTTCGAAACGCCCGCGAACAGCACTGGTACGCCACGACGAACTACGGATTCGCAGTTTTGCGCCACGAGTACGTCAGCATCCTTCTCAAAGACACCCGCTTGAGCCAGGGTAGCGGAAAATGGCCGGACCACAACGGAGTGCACTCGGGGTTGTTCCACGATTGGTGGACCAAGTGCCTGTTGGTGCTCGAAGGCGACGACCACCACCGAATCAGGCGCATGCTCAACCCGGCGTTCTCGTTCCGACACATCGAAGCGTATGTTCCGCGCTTCGAAAAACTTGCGGCTGAAATCGTCGACGGGTTTATTGACAACGGCGAGTTCGAGTTCGTCAACGATTTTGCCGAACCCTACGCAACACGCGTGTTATGCATCCTGACGGGAATCCCCGAAAGTGAATGGCCGACCATTGCCCGCATCTCGAGTTCGATCGGGCTAGCGCTGGGAATCACGATTAAGGAAGACCTGCCCGAGGTTGAATCGGCGCTCGCCGAACTCTACGGGTATGCCGAAGCGCTCATCGCCGATCGCCAGGCGAATCCGCGCGACGATCTCGTGACGCGTCTCGTCGAGGCGAACCGAGATGGTGACAGCCTCAGCGACGACGAACTTCGCAACGCGCTGTGTCTTCTCATCTTTGGCGGAATGGACACGACCCGCAATCAACTAGGGCTTGGGATTCAGACCATGATGCGAAACCCCGACCAATGGGAGTTGCTCGCGAAACACCCGGAACTGGCTCGTAATGCGGTGGAAGAGGTCATGAGGTCGAATCCTACGACCACGTGGGTGACGCGCGAAGCCGTCGTCGATTTCGAATATGAAGACCTTCACGCGCCAGCCGGATCGACCGTTCACTTCTTCACCCAGGTGAGCGGAAACGACCCAACGGCGTACCCGAATCCCGGAATTGACATCACCGTGGAACGCGCGCCGCACTATGGATTTGGCGGGGGGATGCACCACTGCCTCGGGCATTTTGTTGCGCGAATGGACATGGCGATCGCGTTTAGGACCCTGTCGCAGCGGATGACGAACATTCGAGTCAACGGGCAGGATGAATGGATGCCCGATTCGGGCAACACGGGACCCGTGCGTCTTCCGCTCGCGTTCGACAAGCGATAACCTCAAACAACACCAAGGAGAACACCATGCACGTTTCTGTAGACCGCGCCAAGTGCGACAACCACGGTCAGTGCACTTTTTCGGCGCCGACCGTTTTCCGCCTCGACGACAAAGGCGTATTGCAGTTTGACGAGAACCCGGACGACTCGTTGCGCGCGGACGTCGACGAGGCGGCCGACGTGTGCCCAATGCAAGCCATCCTGGTCACCGACTGACCCCGATTCACCCCACCGAAAACAAGGACAAAGGAGTCCCATCAATGGTTGACCAACTCGGAACGAGTGCTCTGACGGACAACGACGCGTTCTCTCGCCATCAGGCGTCGAACATGCGTCCGGACGTCATCAAAGACCTCGAACAGAAAATCGCTGCCGCCGGCGTCGAATTCATCTATTACATGCTTCCCACGATCGGTGCGAAAGTTGTGGCCAAGATGGTGCCCGCACGGCACCTTCGTCGCAACCTCGAAAAGGGCATCGCCCTTCACCGCACCGCCGTAGCCGACCTGCAGTCGACTCGCGAGGGCGAGCTCATCGGCGGCGGAATCGGTGCACGAGAGATGATCGCGCTGCCCGACCCATCGACCTTCGTCGTGCTGCCGTGGGATACGTCGGTTGCCCGGATGCTCTGCCTCGCCTACGAACCGATGCACTTCGCCGAGGTTGGCGGACGCCCCCTACAAACCGACTCGCGTGGGTTGCTGATTCGCGCCCACCACGAATTCACCGCTCGAACCGGATACGAGGTGCGCAGTGGCACCGAGCCCGAAATGATGTGGACCGGACCGGGACTCGAGGTCATCAAGAAGGAGGGTTCGAGCCCTGCCTACCAGGTCGAAAACCTCGAGCGTATGCGCCCAATTTTCAAGCAAGTGGTTCGCTACGCGCAGGCGTTTGGCCTCGACATGATCGAAGGCGACTACGAGGACGACGGACAGTTGGAACTTAACTGGATGTACGACCGGGTCGAACTCACCTCGGATCGTCTTGTCACCTATCGACAGATCTGCAAGCAGGTCGCTCGCGAACAGGGTGTCACGGCATCATTCATGCCCAAGCCGTTCAACGGATTGATGGGTAACGGCTGCCACCACAACCTCTCGTTGTGGAAGGACGGCGCAAACGCGTGTGTCGAGCCCGGGAACACGCAGATTCACTTATCGGAAGTGGGCCGCTGGGCCGTCGGTGGAATGCTCACCCACGCCGCTGACTCGACCGCCATCATGGCGAGCACCGTCAACTCGTATAAGCGGTTCTGGGACGCCGGTCAGTTCGCGCCGAGCTCGCCATCGTGGGGACTCGATTCCCGCGCGGGGATGATTCGCATCTCGTCGATCGGGCGAATGGAATACCGCCAGCCCGACTCGAGTGTGAATCCTTATCTGTCCCACACGGCGCTTCTAGCGTCAATCGAGGACGGTCTGGAACGAAAGATCAATTCGGGGGATCCCCTCACGGATGAGAAGGCAAAGGTCGTGAAGTTTGACCTCATGCCCATGACACTAGGAGACGCCATCGTGGAATTCGAAGGAAGCGCCCTGTTGAAGAAAGCATTCCCCGCGGAGTTGCGGGATGTTTTCATCGACCTCAAGAAAGACGAGTGGGCCCGTTATTGCGGGGTCATCACCGAATGGGAATTCGCACAGTACTGGGAGACCCTCCCGTGAGCGCCGCGCTCCGTCTGGCGTGCATCGATGCCGATGCGCCACCGCTGTTCAACCTCAGTCCCGACGGGATTGTTCGCACGGGCTACGAACCGGCCGCGGCCGACCTCGTCGCGAGTGTGATGGGTCGCGAGATCGAGTGGGTCATCACCGGTTGGGACAACATGATCCCCATGGTCCAAAGCGGTGAAGTGGACGCGGTCTGGTGTGGGCAGGGAATGATTCCCGAACGTATCGCACTCGTGGACTTCACTCAGCCCTACGCGGTTTTCAACGAGACCGTGTTGGTTCGTGCCGATGACCCCGCCCGTTCGAACACCACCATGAACGGATACAAGGTGGGCGCGATTGCGGGAAGCGCCAACCTGAAGGTCGCACAGACAATCGTCGGCGCCGAGATCGTCGAATTCACGGGCCCGAGTGTCTTCGAAGACATGATTGCGGCACTGCGATCGGGAGCCGTCGATGCGTTCGTTGATGACGACGTCGTCATGATTCCGTTGGCCGACAACGATCCGGATTTCGTCGTGGCCTTCACAGCTGAAACCCGAAACCCGTGGGGTATCGGAGTACAGAAGGGCAACGCCGAACTGTTAGGGGAACTCAACAGTGCGCTCGATGCGGTCATCGCCGACGGTCGACTCGCGAAGGTGTGGAGCACCTGGATGCCGGACTTGGCGTTCCCTCTGGCAAAATAGAGTCCATGAGCCACAACATCACACCGAGCGACGTCATGCCCGAGGGCAACGCGTCGATGCCGAGTGACGCGCCGACCGTCGCGGTCATCGTGTCGCTCAACATTCCCGAAATGACAGACGAAGTCGCCGGGCTCGTCGCTCGATTCACTCGTGTCGCGCTGACCGAGCTGAACAATGTCGGAGCTAAGGTCGTGCTGTTGGATTCGAGCAAGTCACCGCTCGACCCGGCGGCAGTGGCCGACCTAGCCGACGGAGTTCTGTTTTTGGGCGGCGGAGACGTCGATGCACGAATTTACGGTCACTCCGAGCCGGTCAACCACGAGTACGGTGTCGACCGCGCGGCGGACGACTACTGCATTGACATCATCAAGGCCACGATCGAACGAGACGCGCCGATGCTGTGCATCTGTCGCGGATCGCAGTTGCTCAACGTGGCACTTGGCGGCGACCTCATTCCGGACATCGAGAACTACCACCCGCACCGCGGCGGTTCAGGCGACCCGATGTTTAAGGACGAGCCCGTCATCCTTGAACCGGGTAGCAAGACTCACGAGATTTTCGGGCGCGACCGAGTTGCGGTTCGCTCCGGGCACCACCAAGCCGTCAATCGTGTGGCCGAGGGACTTGTCGTCAGCGCTCGTGCCGAGGACGGAATCGTCGAGGGCACGGAAATGCCGTCGGCGCGGTGGGTCGTTGGAGTCCAGTGGCACCCCGAGGACGATGACGGTTCAGCCTCTGATCGCCGCGCCCTGTTTCAGGCGTTCGTTGACCAGACGAAACTCGTTCGGACCGCGCGCTAGCTGTGCAGGGTTCGTGGTGCCGCCACGAGTTGTAATCCGAGTTCGGGACCTGGGATTTCACATCGGATTGCGTCCTTCGACAATGCGGCGACACGATTACCTACGTGAAAGCGACCGGAGTTTCCGAGGATGACTCGGTCGAATTTCGACACGAGCGCCGCGTCCCCAGGAATTGTGCGCAGAATCGGCATGACGACGCGTTCTAATTCCCGCACCTCCGTGTCGCATCCCGCGGTACCGATAAGCACGCCATCCAAGGACAGGGGAACCATGGCGGTCAGAATGTACTTGTCCATCCCGGCGTAGTCGAGGTAGGGACCCTGAATCGCGGGCTTTCCGTTCGAGACGACCTCGTTGAACCATTCAAATGTCACAAAATCATAGAACCCGGGGTCCTCGGGCGAAAGGTTGAACACGATTCGTTGAGTTGAACCCGAGTCACCTCGTTGCCACCACTCGATCGACCCATCTTTGTTTTCGATGATTCCCGGACCAACGACGATTCCAGCCGCCGTGGGGATGTCGTGCCGGCGGAGAAAGGCCGCGGCGGCAGGTTGAATTGCGCGCAGATTTCGTTCCGTCAAACCGGCTTTCTTACCGCGGGAATCCCGAAGTTGGTTTTCGCACGCCGTCGACATGGCGGTCAAGTCGCCATAGATGGCGGTAAACCACTCACCAATCGCGTCACTCGCGCGTTCGAGGTCGCTGCGCGCCTTACTCATTCGGCGGACCAATGGGGTACAAAACATCAAGCCGAGCGGCAATCAGTCGATAAAAGTCGCGCGAGATGTGGTCTCGAATGGCCCGTTCAGCGGCGATAAGGTCTCGACTTCGCAGAGCTGCCACAATCGCCAGTTGATCGCTCATCGTCCGGTCCCTGTCGGCTTCGACGGTGAGAACGGTCCACATGATTTCAATCGATTCGGTCAATAGTCGCATCTGTGTTGCTAAGAGACGCTCGGACTGGGAAAGCACCGCAAGTTCGCTCTGGAATCTACTGTCGGCGCGCATGCAGGACTCGGCGGTTGTCGCCTCGCCCATGGTGCGAGCGACCCGTTCGAGTCGGTCGAAGTCGTGGGGAAACGCGCGTCCGATGATGAGTCGCGCTGCCGCGAGGGCGGTAGCCACCTGTTCGTCTTCCAAATCGCGCAATTCCGCCATTGATAGACCCAACAACCTGTCACGCAGAGCATCGAGATTTGGGCGAGGAGAACCGATGATGAAGGTGCCGCCGCTTCGCCCGCGCCGGGTCTCGATGATCCCATGCTCGCGCAACGTTTGGAGCGCGTCACGGACGGTGGCTGTGGCGACGCCAAACATGACCGCCAGTTGATTCTCGATGGGCAGTTGCTCGCCCCGACGAAGAAGTCCGAGAGAGATTGCGGTCGAGAGGCGATCAACAATTGCCTCAGCACGAAGGACGTCCGGGAGTGGCCGGAAAACTTGGGATTGAACACCGTTCAGGACACCCACGTAACCTCCGATCGCTTGAACTCTTCAATCACGATACTGTGAATCGTTTAGGGATAAACGTATTTTCTTGTCAATGAACGACAATGAATGTATGCCCTATGCCGTAACCAATCCCACCACTGGAATCGTCGAACGCGAATTCCCGAGCGCGACCTCTGCCGACATCGCCGCAGCAATTTCGCGCGCCGATGCGGCTCACACGACGTGGAGCGCAACACCCCTCGCCGAACGTGCCGCAGTGCTTCAGCGCGTCGCGGATTTGTACCGCGAGCGCAAAAATCATCTCGCCGACATCATCGCCCGCGAGATGGGAAAACCGGTACGACAAGGTCGGGGCGAAGCTGGTTTCGTCGGCGATATCTATGAGTTCTACGCCACCCGGGGGCCGGGGCACCTCGCCGATCAGGACATGCACCCGATGTCGGGTGGGCACGCGATTGTCCGCTCACAATCGCTCGGCGTTCTCCTTGGCATCATGCCGTGGAACTATCCCTACTATCAAGTTGCGCGTTTCGCCGGACCAAACCTGCTCCTTGGCAACACCATCATCCTCAAGCACGCGAGCAACTGTCCGGAATCGGCACTCGCGCAGGAACAGATTTTCCGCGATGCGGGATTGCCGGACGGCGCCTACATCAACCTGTTTGTCGAGAGCCGCGACATCGAGACAATCATTGCTGATCCGCGCGTTCAGGGCGTCTCGTTGACGGGAAGCGAGAAGGCAGGGGCCGCCGTTGCCCAAGCCGCTGGTCGCGCTCTCACGAAGGTCGTGCTCGAGTTGGGCGGAAGCGATCCGTTCATCGTCCTCGACGACGAGAACCTTGACGCCACGATTGCCGCCGCGGCGTCGGGCCGGATGAGCAATGCGGGCCAGGCGTGTACCGCCGCGAAGCGCTTTATCGTGCTCGATTCCGTGTACGACCGGTTCGTCGAGGGCTTCGGGGCCCAACTGCAGACCTACACCGTGGGGGACCCGCTCGATTCCGAAACGAAACTGGGTCCGCTGTCGTCGCTCGGAGCCGTTGAGGACCTGATCGGGCAAGTGGACGACGCCGTCGCCAACGGCGCGACTCTCGTGATGGGCGGTCACAGGGTGGGGGATGTCGGTTCGTTTATGGCGCCGACGCTGCTCACCAACGTCACGCCCGCGGCACGGGCGTTCAGCGAAGAACTGTTTGGTCCTGTCGCCGTGGTCTACCGCGTCGCGGACAAGGACGAGGCGATTGCGCTGGCGAATGGTTCGGAATTCGGACTGTCCGGCGCAGTATTTGGATCCAACCCTGACGACACCCGTTACGTCGCCGATCGACTCGAATCGGGCATGGTCTATATCAACGAGAACACCGACTCGCACGTCGACCTGCCGTTCGGCGGAATCAAGAAATCCGGTTTCGGTCGCGAGCTGGGACACTTTGGGCTCGACGAATTCGTCAACAAAAAGCTGATTCGAACCGCAGCGCACTAATCCTGTGGACAACGCGAGCGGTACTCGTGCTGTCGCGAAAAACTTCGTCCATGAGCACGATGCCCGATCGAGGGAGCGCCAGCATCGAATTCATTGTCGCGTCCGTCGCCCTGCTCGTCCCGTTGGTGGCACTGACGGTCACCACGAGTCAGATTGCGTCAGCAACCTTCGCGGCAACGGCCGCCGCACGGCACGGTGTCCGAGCCTTTACACGCGCCGAATCGACGAACATCGGGTTGGAACGAGTTCGCGCCATTACGACTTTGGTCGCCGACGATCACGGAGTGCTCGACGCCACCTCTAATTGGGAACTCGACTGCTCGAGGAGTAATTGTCTACGTCGGGGGGCTCTTGTCGAGTTGACGGTGCAATTTGATCTGCCGTTGCGATTCATTCCGGCCCTGCCCGGCATCGACATCGCGCCACGAGTCACGGTGTCGCGCAGCGCAACGGCACGTGTTTCGATCACGTCGGTAAACAGGTGAGCGATCGCGGTTCTCTCTTGCCCATGGTCGCGGGGCTCGTGGCGCTGTGCGGCGTGGCGGTTGTGGGAATCATCGATTCGACTGATTTGGCGTTGGCACGAACGAGCCTGCAATCCACCGCCGACATGGCGGCGCTCGTCGGCGCTGAGTCATTCGATCCACTCACCGCGCAATTCGACGGAACATCGCTGGCCGTGCGATTAGTGAACCGTCAGGTTTGGCGCGCGGTCAGCGCATTTGTCTCCGAGTCAAGCGACGGAATTCGCCTCGTGACTGCGTCAACGCCCGACTCGGTTACCGCTCGAGTGACGGTCCGGTCCACGTGGTCCCCGCCTCTCGTTAGCCAGTTCTTTCCGGTTCGAATCCAACTCGAGGCGACCGGGTCCGCTCGGCCAAACATCGGGACTCTAAGCGACGAAGGGTAGTCTGGCAATCTCATGATTTCGTTGGACGTTTCCGACCGCATCGCGGCACTTCGCTCGTCGTTCGCGGACATCGTCAGTGTCGTGGATTTGCCCGAACTGACGACTCGGATAACCGAGCTTTCCGAGAAGGCCCGAGCGACCGACCTGTGGGATGACCAGGCATCGGCGCAGGCAGTGACCAGTGCACTGTCCCATGCGCAAACCCAGCGCGACCTCGTGAACGACGTGCAACAACGCCTGGACGACCTCGATGTTCTTCTCGACATGGCGAAAGAAGCCGGTGACGACGATTCGGCGACCGAGGTGCTCAATGAACTCTTGGCCCTCGAGTCAGTAATCGGCACGTTGGAGGTCCAGACTCTTCTCGATGGCGAGTACGACCCGTTGCCCGCAATCGTCACGATTCGATCCGGTGCGGGTGGTGTTGATGCGGCGGATTTCGCCGAGATGCTTCTGCGGATGTACTTGCGCTGGGCCGAACAACACAAATACTCGGTGCGAGTGCTGGACACGTCCTACGCCGAAGAAGCGGGAATTAAAAGCGCGACTTTCGAAGTCGACGCCCCGTTCGCGTTTGGGACCTTGTCGGTCGAGGCGGGAACGCACCGCCTCGTTCGCATGAGTCCGTTCAACTCGGCGGGTAAGCGCCAAACGTCATTCGCCGCCGTCGAGATCGTACCCCTGTTGGCGGCGACCGAAGTGATCGACATTCCTGACTCGGACATTCGCGTCGACGTTTTCCGTTCGTCTGGCCCTGGCGGTCAGTCGGTCAATACGACTGACTCGGCGGTTCGCATCACCCACCTACCCACGGGAACGGTGGTGTCGTGCCAAAACGAGAAGAGTCAGATTCAAAACCGCGCCGCGGCTCTTCGCGTCCTGCAGAGTCGCCTGCTGCTCATCCAAAAGGAAGAGGAAGCAAAAAAGAAGAAGGAACTCGCGGGTGTCATCACGGCGTCGTGGGGTGACCAGATGCGGTCGTATGTTCTCGCGCCGTATCAGATGGTCAAGGACCTTCGAACGAACCACGAAGTCAACAGTCCGCAAGCGGTCTTCGACGGCGATCTCGACGGTTTCATCGCGGCGGGCATCCGCCACCGCAAACAGAAGACGCACTAGTTGGTCGAGTGTCGCTCCACGCTGGTTGAAAGCCCGCGATTAGGCTAAACGCGATGATTCGATTTGATGGTGTGTCCAAGGTCTACAAGTCGGGAAACCGACCCGCCTTGCACGACGCGACCCTCGAGGTAAAGCCCGGGGAGTTCGTTTTCCTCGTGGGCGCTTCCGGCAGTGGCAAGTCGTCGTTCTTGCGTCTCATCCTGCGTGAAGAGCGCTCGTCGACCGGACTCATTCACGTCCTCGGGCAGGATCTCGGTCGACTGTCGAATCGCAAAGTACCCGCTTACCGCCGCAACCTCGGGGTTGTTTTCCAGGACTTCCGCCTTCTGCCGACCAAGACCGTGTTCGACAACGTCGCATTCGCCCTTCGCGTCCTCGGCCGGAGCGAGGCCTACATTCACGACGCTGTCCCCGAGGTTCTCGGGCTCGTCGGTTTGGGGAACAAGGAAAACCGTCTTCCGCACGAGCTGTCGGGTGGTGAGCAACAGCGCGTCGCGATCGCCCGCGCGGTCGTGAACAAACCCGCAATCCTGTTGGCCGACGAACCGACCGGAAACCTCGACCCCGCAACCTCGGCGGGAATCATGGACGTGTTGCGCAACATCAACGCCGCCGGAACGACGGTTCTGATGGCCACCCACGACACCGCGATTGTGAACGACATGAAGCGCCGGGTCGTCGAGCTGAGTGACGGACGGATCATCCGTGACGAGGCGGGCGGTCAATACCGGACGCGCGCTAACCCGATTGTCAACGTGGATGACGCGTTTCCCTCCCGCGCCGACTCGCAGCCCATCGCGATCGAACCGATTGACTTTGACCCGATTCCGGCATTCGACCCCATGACGCCGACCAGCGAGGCGGTCGACCTGAGCTACCTCGATCGACTCGAGGAAGACCCGCTATGAAAATGAGCTTCGTCTTAATCGAGGCGTGGAATGGTGTGCGGCGCAATATCTCGATGGTCGTATCCGTCATCTTGGTGACCCTGGTCTCTCTGACGTTCGTCGGATCGGCCGCGTTGCTGCAACTGCAAATTGGCAATATGAAGTCGTATTGGTATGACAAGGCGCAGGTCGCGGTCTATTTGTGCACGCAGTACTCGACGCTCGGCGCGTGCGACCAGCAAGAGGCCAGTGCCGAGCAAATCGCCGCGGTCGAAACGCAACTGGATTCGGATACGCTCACTCCTTACATCGATGAGTGGTACTTCGAAAACCACGACGACGCCTACGCAAACTTCTCCCAGCAATTCAAGGGAAGCCCCGTCGTTGACCTTGTCACCCCAGATCTGTTGCCCCAGACCTTCTGGGTGAATCTCAAGGACCCCACGCAGTCCGCCCTCGTCTTCGAGGCATTGGGTGGCATGAGTGGCGTTGAGTCGGTCATCGACCAACGGTCGTATCTTGACGGAATATTCGCGACGCTAAACGCCGCGAGTCTGACGGCGGTTGGCGTGGCGGTGTTGATGCTCATTGCCGCCGCGCTGCTCATCGCGACGACGATCCGGCTCTCGGCGTTCTCGCGTCGCCGGGAACTCGCAATCATGCGGCTCGTCGGCGCATCGAATTGGTACATCCAAACACCGTTCATCGTGGAGGGCGTGGTTGCCGCGACAATCGGTTCGGTCCTTGCGTGTGGCGCAATCGCGGGCATCGTCGTCTTTTTCGTTGACGGGTACCTCGCGGCCGCCCTGCCCACAACGTCTTTCATCACGCTCGCCGACGTCGTGATTGTGTTCCCCGGCTTGCTCCTCGCCGGTGCGGTGCTGGCTGCCACCAGCGCGTACGTCGCCATTTCCCGTTACCTTCGCGTCTAGCCCGGATGTAAACTGGAGGGCTTGGACTCACCAGATGACCGGAAAGGGGGTGCGCCATGCCAAAGGAACTCGGCGAAAAAGTCGTTGCGACGAACCGCAAGGCGCGCCACGATTACCACATCGAGGACACTTTTGAGTGCGGCCTCTCGCTAGTCGGTACCGAAGTAAAGGCCCTTCGTTTAGGCAAAGCGTCACTCGTTGACGGCTGGGCACAGATAGTCGATGGTGAAATGTGGATGGAGTCGGTTCACATCCCCGAGTACACGCAGGGGACGTGGACCAACCACGCGACGCGGCGCAAGCGCAAGTTGCTGCTGCACCGCGCCGAGATCATCAAGATTAGTCACCGCATTCACGACGGCGGGTACACGCTGGTTCCGTTGAAGATCTATTTCAAGGATGGCCGCGCCAAGGTGGAACTAGCCATCGCCAAGGGAAAAAAGGATTACGACAAGCGTCACACTCTGCGCGAAAAGGAAGACAAGCGCGAGGCCGAGCGCGCGATGAAGTCGAAACGTCTGCGCGGGGAATAACGCATGTCGGACGAGCGTTCTATAATCGTGAAGCACCCGAAAGGGTTTTGATAACTCAACAGTGTGGAATGTGACTCGCCTCCCCACACGGGGATGATCGGTTTCGACAGTGCGTCTAAGCCGGATAGAAGCGGGTCGAGGATGCAGGGTTATCTCGTAAACGCCCCTTGCAAACCAATAGGTGCCAACGCAAAGCGCACCGACTTCGCTCTCGCTGCCTAATAAGCCGCCATCGAAGTCCGTCAGACCGAGTTCTGCCTTCGGCTCGGATCCTGGCGCCATTTAGAAGGCTTGCTACGAACTTGTGTGTCAGGGGTTCGCAGGACATTAACTGATACTGGGCTCGTCGACTTAGGTGTTAGTGACAAATGTCGGGGCCGAGCAAAACGTCTTCACTGACTACACCCGTAGAAGTTTCCGACTGTTCGTATTGGACGGGGGTTCAATTCCCCCCATCTCCACCATTAGGTGGGTCATATTCCACATTGAGCTTCACGCGACACGTCACTATAGTTTTGAGCAAATCGAGCCTGGGGGCATCAGTGGAATCTCTCGTGTTTCTCTTGCTTATCGCTGGCGTTTTCGCCCTCCCGTTTCTCAAACAACGGTGGTCGCTCGTATTGTCCTATTTCGTTGGCATCACTTTGGCGGGTTACGGTATTGCCACCATTGTGCCCAACGTGCTCGATTCAAATCACCTGTCTGGGCTCGCGTATATCGTCGGCGCAATCGTTATTCTCATAGGCGGGGGTATGGTTGTCCTTGCCAGGTACCTTTACCGGGCAAAAAACTCCAACAAGTAGGGATCTCATGTCATTCGGCGCAGCAATCGGAAGTTTTTTCTCGAAGTACGCCACGTTCAGCGGACGTGCGCGACGCAGTGAATTTTGGTACGCGGTCTTATTCACGACTCTCGTCAGCGCTGTGATTGGGCTTATCTGGCCGAGCACGACCCTCGTTCTCGACGGAATGTCGTTCCAGCAATCCTCCCTCCCGTCGAATCTTTGGCAGCTCGCCATTTTTGTTCCGTCGATTGCGTTGTCCGTCCGACGACTACACGACGTCGGGCGCAAGGGAACTTACTATCTCTTTGTCCTTCTCCCGATTGTGGGTT
>CALPQP020000006.1 GCA_943325745.2 Gulosibacter massiliensis | reverse complement strand
GAAGGGCTCGTACCGGAGTTTTCGGTGCAATCACAGCGGTCTCGACGCTCGCGGTTCATCACCGTCGTCGCGAGCGCATTGCCGATCTTCGCCGCTGCAAGCACGTCGTGGCTGGCTGGTGCGACAACGGTCACCGAGCTTGACCCGACTCAACAGCCTCCCGCTCCCCCTGAGCCGACTCCCCAAGAACTGATGGACGCCACCAGCGTGTTGGGTCAGTCGACCCACGTCGTGCTGGCAGGCGAAAGCCTCAAATCGATTGCCGAATTGCACGGCATACCGACGGCCGCTCTCCTCGCCCTCAACGGGTTGTCCTGGCAGACGGCTGTCCACGAAGGGCAAGAACTCGTTGTCAGTAAACAACAGCGAAAAACATTGGACAAATCGAAGGGAAAACTGCCCCTCCTTGCGGAGAGCCCAATGCTGGAGTCCGGTATTCGCGCCGACGAGCTCGGCCGTGTTGCAGACGGTGCGGTCGTCACGGCGTTGTCGACCGAAATGGTAACAAACGCGCGCATCATCATTCAGGTCGGACGCGAACTCGGTGTCCCCAACTACGGAATTGTCATTGCCCTCGCAACGGCCGCTCAAGAATCGCATCTGCGAAACCTCGACTATGGCGATCGGGACTCTGTCGGGCTCTTCCAACAGAGGCCATCATCAGGCTGGGGAACCATCAGTCAAATCCGGGACCCTCGCTACGCGGCGCGCGCGTTTTTTGGCGGCCCCTCATCGACCACACCGGGCGCGACCAATGGGTTACTCGATGTGCCGCAGTGGCAACACATGTCACTCACTGACGCAGCGCAAGCCGTGCAGATCAGTGCCTTCCCTGAGGCATATGCCAAGTGGGAGGTCAGCGCGTGGAACTGGCTTTTCGACCTGACCTAATGTCGCAACCAATCAGCGCGTAACCAACTGAACCCAGACATACACTGGAAGATATGAGCGCTGAATCAATCGACCGTCTCGTCGGAACCGTGCTCGATGGTCGATATCGGATTGATTCTCGTATTGCTCGGGGCGGAATGGCGAAGGTGTATCTCGCTGAGGACACGCGACTCGAGCGGCAGGTCGCCATCAAGATTATGCATGACCACCTCGCGGACGATGGCGACTACGCGGTGAAGTTTATTCGAGAGGCACGGCACACCGCCCGCCTCGCGCACCCGAACATCATGTCGGTGTTTGACCAGGGCCACGTCGACGACACCCTGTACCTCGTGATGGAATATCTGCCGGGGATGACACTGCGTGATTTGCTGAACGATTACGGAACTCTCACCGTCGAACAATCTCTCGACATTACGCAAGCGGTACTGCAAGCGCTTTCGGTGGCTCATCGAGAAGGTATTTTGCACCGCGATGTTAAGCCAGAGAACGTCATCCTTGTCAACGATGGCCGCATAAAGATTGGTGATTTCGGACTTGCGCGTCCCGTGAACAACGCGACGGATACCGGAAAGTCCCTTCTCGGTACTGTCGCCTATATCGCCCCGGAATTGTTGACGCGCAGTCAAGCGGACAACCGAAGCGACCTGTATTCCGTTGGCATCATGCTCTACGAAATGCTGACGGGAACGCAACCGTTCACCGGTGACACTCCGATGCAGGTCGCTATTCAACACGCTCAACAACCGATGCCGTTTGCTTCAGAATCAAACCCCACCGTGAGTCGCGCCGTCGATGACGTCATTCAATGGGCGACTCAAAAAGATCCGAAGGATCGACCCAAAGATGCCCGATCGATGCTCGACTCGCTCACGAGCGCGCTAACCCAACCCGACGACGCAACGACCCGAGTCATTGATTCCATGACCTCGTCTGCCCAGCTTGAGGATTCCCGCGAAACACAGCGTGCACTGCCGACCATTCCCCCGAGCGCGTCGATTGGTAGCCCACTCGACTCTGCCGCACGGAATCCGACCCGAGCACGTGGTCGAGGCCTCCGAGTGGCCTCGCTCCTCATCACACTCCTGGTAATTGTCGG
Source organism: Gulosibacter massiliensis (assembly GCA_943325745.2). Classification (GTDB taxonomy): domain Bacteria; phylum Actinomycetota; class Actinomycetes; order Actinomycetales; family Microbacteriaceae; genus MWH-TA3. The sequence goes on along the minus strand of CALPQP020000006.1, from coordinate 12,474 downwards.
CGGTGGCGCTTCGGTGTGGTGGTTCCAGTCCGGGCCGGGGTCGCTCACCACGAGTGCCACAGTCGCTGGAATGTCGATTGACGACGCCACCGATACCCTGACGACCGCCGGCTTCGTGGTCATTGACCCCGTTTCCGAGGAGTACCACCCTGAGATCCCCGAGGGTATGGTCGTAGGCACTTATCCCGAAATTACCTTAGGAATGCGCAAGGGCACCGAAGTACACCTCGTTGTCTCACTCGGACTCGAGCCGATTTCGGTCCCCGACTTCGACAACATCACCGTCGTCGATTTCTCCGCTCAACTTGCAAAGTTGGGAATCGGGGTTGTCAACACCTCTAAGGAGTTCCACAAGGCAATCGCCGCGGGTCAGGTTCTCGCGGCATCACGTGCGGACGGGTCCGCAATCTCTGTTGGAGACACGCTGTATTCCGGCGACTCCGTTCTGCTCACGGAATCGGCGGGACCTGTTCCAACCGTCACAGGGTTGTCCGTTGAGCAAGCAACTAACGCTCTCCGGGCCGTCGACCTCACGGTGAGCGGACAAACAACGCTGGAATTCTCCTCGACAGTGCCGTCAGACATGGTGATTTCGGTGGTCGCCGCCGGCGGCGTCATTCATCCCGGTGGCTCTGTGTCGCTCGTCGTCTCGAAAGGTCCCGAGCTCGTCTCGGTGCCCGGCATCGCGGGGATGACGATTGCTGCCGCCAAGACGTTGCTCGAGAATCTCGGCTTTACGGTTACCGTGATTTCCGAAATCCCCAAAAAGCACTGGGACCAAACTTGGGCGGAAGCCATTTCCACTGATCCGATTGAAGGGACCGAAGCGCCGAAGGGCGCGACCATAACGCTCCAGGGGAAGATTTAAGTTCAGTCCCCTAGCGGCATGAGGATCAGGCTGATTGCTAACCCGAACATGACGATCGCGATTATCGTGTCGAGAACTCTCCAGAATGCGGGCTTGGTCACGTAACGCGATAACGCCTTTGCGCCATAGGCAAGGCTGAGAAACCACACGATGCTCGCGACCGAGGCACCGAGCGCAAACCACCATCGTCCATCACCGAACTGCGACGCAACCGCGCCGAGAAACACCACGGTATCGAGGTACACGTGCGGATTCAAGAGAGAGAAAGTCACCGTCGAAACGAGTGCGCCGGCGAGCGTCGCGGTGCCCTGGCCGGAGACGTCCATCGATGCCCCTGAATTCGCACGTCGGAGTGACGAAATTCCAAACCAGATGAGGTAGCCCGCACCGAGCCAGCGCACGAGACCCAACATGACGGGCAACGATTCCAGCACAGCACCGAGCCCGGCAACGCCCAGTGTAATCAGTGCGACATCGAGAAGCGCGGACAACAACGCAACGGGAAATACAAATTTTCCCGCGAGCCCCTGTCGCAGAACAAATGCGTTTTGAGCACCGAGCGCAATGATAAGAGAGAGTCCCGTGAACAGTCCCGAAATCAGTGCAGGCGCGACGGTCGTCACGCGATTACGGCGAGTTCCTCGGCGACGAGGAATGCGAGTTCGAGGGATTGAGTGTGATTGAGACGAGGGTCGCACAACGATTCATATCGAGATGCAAGAGTCGCTTCATCGATCATTTCCGAACCGCCCAGACACTCGGTAACATCATCACCGGTCAATTCGACGTGAATTCCGCCGGGAAACGTTCCCACGACACGATGTGCTTCAAAGAATCCCGTGACCTCGTCGACAACGTCGTCGAAACGGCGAGTCTTGTAACCGTTCGGCGTTGTGATTCCATTGCCGTGCATCGGATCCGACACCCAAACCGGAAGCGCATCGGTCCCCTTGACTGCTTCCAATAGCGGGGGAAGCGCGTCGCGAATGACACCCGCTCCCATGCGAGTGATGAACGTCAGTCGGCCGGGGATTCGGTTCGGGTCCAGGATGTCAATCAACCGGCGAACCATGTCGGGTGTAGTCGACGGACCCAATTTGACGCCGATCGGGTTCGAGATACGCGAGAAGAAATCGATGTGTGCGCCGTCGAGGTCACGCGTGCGCTCGCCGATCCACACAAAGTGTGCGGACGTGTTGTAAGGATTCCCCGTGCGCGAATCGATGCGTGTCATCGGGCGTTCGTAGTCCATCAGCAAGCCCTCGTGGGAAGCGTAGAACTCGACACGCTTGAGTGAATCAAAATCGGCACCCGCTGCCGCCATGAATTTAATGGCTCGATCGATGTCTTTCGCCAGCGTCTCGTAACGCTTGTTGGCGGGGTTCTCGGCGAAACCTTTGTTCCACGAGTGCACCTCTCGAAGGTCGGCAAAGCCACCCTGGGTGAAGGCGCGGATGAGGTTCAGTGTCGAGGCCGCCGTGTGATACCCGCGCACGATTCGGTTGGGGTCTGCTTCACGGGATTCGGGGGTGAAGTCGTACCCGTTGACGATGTCGCCGCGATATGCGGGAAGCGTCACGCCGTCGCGAGTTTCGGTGTCGCTAGAGCGCGGTTTTGCGAACTGCCCGGCCATGCGTCCCATTTTGACAATTGGCATTGACGCGCCATACGTGAGAACGACAGCCATTTGCAAAATTGTTTTCACGCGATTGCGGATCTTGTCCGCCGTCGCGCTGTCGAATGTTTCTGCGCAGTCACCGCCCTGCAACAAAAACGCTTTGCCGCTCGCGACTCGAGCGAGGCGATCCGTCAGTTGGTCGACTTCACCAGCAAAAACGAGAGGAGGGAGCTTGGAGAGCTCCGAGGTGACGCGAGCCAATTGCTCAGTGTTTCCCCACGTCGGTTGCTGGTTGATGGGCAGGTCACGCCACGCATCGAGCCCTTCCAACACCCCTGGGGCTACGCTCACTATCGGTTCCGTCACAATCGTCCTATCGCCGTAAAGAGCTCCAGCCTACCGAACTCTAGGAAGCGGACTGCCGAGCGCGGCGGGTGCTCGCATACTCGTCAACGTACGCTTGCCCGGAAATACCGACAATCTCATGCATGATTTCATCGGCGATCGCACGAAGGACGAAGCGATCGTTCTCATAACCCGCAAATCTCGAGAAGTCGAGCGGGCGCCCAAAGACAAGGCCAATTTGTTGCACTTTAGGAATCTTCGCCCCAATCGGCATGACTTTGTCCGTATCGATCATTGCGACCGGGATAACAGGGACACCGGACTCAAGGGCCATTCGGGCGATTCCGGTTCGACCTCGATACAGACGCCCATCGGGGCTGCGCGTTCCCTCGGGATAAATCCCGAGAAGTTTCCCCTGCGACAAGACATTGACACCCGTGTTCAGTGCGTCCTCGCTGGCCTTGCCGCCTGATCTGTCGATGGGGAGCTGCCCTGAGGCCAAAAAGAATTGTCGAACTAGCCATCCCTTGATGCCGCGTCCAGTGAAGTAATCCGATTTTGCCAGAAACACAACCGGCCGACGTAACACGAGCGGGAGGAAGACCGAATCGATAAATGACAGGTGGTTACTGGCGAGAATCGCCGGTCCAGAAACAGGAACGTTTTCGACTCCTTTAAGCCATGGTCGAAAGACCCGAAGCAGAATCGGTCCGAGGACCAGATTTTTTACAATCCAATAGAACACGCGTTCAGCCTAGCCACCCGATGGTCGCCGGCGAAACCTAGTCAGGGTGCCAGCCAACGGATAGGATTGGCAAAACTTCTGAGTCGAAGGAGACCCGGTGAACGAAACCACGATGGCTGCAATCGTCAAACATGACCCCAATGCAACGGTCAGCGACCTCCTCGAGGTCCGTTTCCAGGAAACCCCCCAGCATGAATTATTCTCGATTCCGCGCCAAGACGGTGGTTGGGATTCCGTCACGACCGCAGACTTTCGAGCGCGCGTAATCGCGCTGGCCAAAGGGTTTGTGGCTGCCGGTCTTAAGCCGGGCGACAAGGTCGGCATCATGTGTAAGGTCCGATTCGAATGGACCCTCATCGACATGGCGATTGCCTACGCTGGCGCGATTTTGGTCCCGGTTTACGAAACCTCCTCCCCCAGTCAAATCGCTTATGTGCTCAACGATTCAGGCGCGACATCAATGATTACCGAAACAGCAGACATGTTTGCGCGGTTCGACGAGATCCGTGCTGATGTTCCGGCAATCGGGTCACTCTGGCGTCTTGACCTTGGCGATCTGGAAAAACTGCCCAAATCAGGAAAAGATGTGACCGATAAAGAAATCGAACGCCGTCGCAACCTCGCCAAGGGTTCCGATATCGCCACGATCCTTTACACCTCGGGTTCCACCGGTGCGCCCAAGGGTTGCGTCATCACACATTCTAATTTTGTTGACCAGATTCGGAATTCCGCTAAAGAGATGAGCATGGTGGTCAACACCGAGGCATCGACCCTGCTGTTTATCACCGCCGCCCACATTTTCGCGCGCGTAGTGAGCATGCTGGCCATCCACTCGGGCGTCCGGGTGGGTCACCAGGCAGACACCAAACTGTTGTTGCCGTCGCTGCAGAGCTTCCGCCCGACGTTCCTCCTTGCCGTGCCTCGCGTGTTCGAGAAGGTCTACAACTCGGCGGAGCAAAAGGCCGAAGCGGGCGGTAAGGGCAATGTTTTCCGACTCGCAACCAAAACAGCAATCGCCTACTCGAAGTCGCTCGATGCAGGACGAGTCCCGCTCGGTCTTCGGCTTCAGTTCGCGGTTTTCGATCGACTCGTGCTCTCGAAGCTCCGCGCGGCCATGGGTGGTCGCGTTGTTTACGCCGTCAGCGGATCTGCACCGCTTGGGCTTCGTCTTGGTCACTACTATCGCGCGCTGGGAATGAAGATCCTCGAGGGTTACGGACTGACGGAAACAACCGCGCCGGTCACGATTAACGTTCCACAGAAGTTCAAAATCGGAAGCGTGGGCCCGGTTCTTCCGGGCATTTCGGTGCGCATCGCGAAGGACGGAGAGGTTCTCGTCAAGGGCGTCAACGTGTTCGCGGGTTACTGGAACAACAAGAAAGCGACGTCCGATTCCTTTGTCGACGGGTGGTACAAGACCGGTGACATTGGCGCGCTGGACGACGACGGCTACCTCTGGATCACGGGACGAATTAAGGAAATCATCGTCACCGCCGGTGGAAAGAACGTAGCCCCGGCCACACTCGAAGACCCAATTCGTTCAAACCCGCTCGTTGGACAGTGCGTCGCCGTGGGTGACCAGAAACCGTTCATCGCTGCACTCATCACTCTCGACTCGGAAATGCTCGGGCCGTGGCTTCGCAACCACAAACTCGACCCCGACATGTCGGTCGAGGACGCGCGGCAGCACCCCGCGGTTCTCGCCGAAGTCCAGAGCGCGATCGATCGGGCGAACTCAAAGGTCTCGCGTGCCGAATCGATTCGAAAGTTCGTGATTCTGCCGACCGAGTTCACCGAAGACAGTGGTCACCTAACTCCGAAGATGAGCATCAAGCGCCATGTGATTATTGCCGACTTTTCGGCGGAAATCGAAGAGTTGTATAGCGGAAACCCTGAGACGTCGGGGATCTCGATTGTCGGTTAAGCACGGAACCAATCCGCTGACCTGATGTCGCGCATCGCGCTACGTTTGATTTCGGGGAGAAGGCCTTCGATGTACAGTTCGCCGTTCAGGTGCCCGATTTCGTGTTGTAGCGCTTGGGCAAGCAGCCCCTCGCCCTCGAGTTCCAGTGGTGCTCCGTTTCGATCGAAACCTGTGACCCGCGCGAAGGGATAGCGAAGTCGTGGGAACGAGAAACCCGGAACTGACAAACAGCCCTCGTCCGTGAGTTCCGGTACACCGCGCACCTCCGCCAAAACCGGATTCAGGATGCACCCGATTGTGCCGTTGACGTGAAAACTGAACGCCCGAAGCCCGACGCCGATTTGGTTCGCCGCGACACCTGCTCGACCCGGAAGCGAAACCGTGTCCACGAGATCGCGAACCAGCGACTGTGTCGGTTCGTCGAACCGCACAACCGGATCTGCCACACTGCGCAAAATTGGATCGCCGAACAGGCGAATCTCACGAACCGGCATTAATCGTTAGAGGTAATTCCCTCAACGACGTATGCAGCTAGGAGTTCCGCAGCATCGCGAGTGATTTTGTTCAACTTCGTCCAGGTGATGACAGAACCAGCAGCAATATGGGCGTCATAAGGAATACGAACGACCTCGCGAACACGCGATCGGAAGTGGTTTTCTATCTCGTCAAGTTTGACCAACATCGTTCCCGAGGTCGCGGTATTCAAGGCGACCACTGAGTTGCGAACGAGTTCGGCGCGACCGTTAGATTCGAGCCACGACAACGTCTCGGAAGCCAGGCGGGCTTCGTCGATAGACCCGCCAGAAACGATGACCAGCGCATTGGCGCGTTGAAGAATCGGGCGCATCACCGAGTGAACGATTCCGGTTCCGCAGTCGGTGAGGATCACGGAATAGTAGCGCGACGCGACATCGGCGACGACGTTGTAATCGAATTCGTCAAAAGCATCAGCCAGCGTGGGGTCCGGGTCCGATGCAAGTACATGAAGTCCCGTTTTGTCGCGGCTGACGAATTCAACAAAGTCGGTGAACGATCCAATGGACGGCGCTTTGAGAACCACCGAACGAATCGTGTTTTTCGTCTCTCGAGGAATTCTTTCCGCGAGAGTTCCGCGGTCAGGGTTCGCGTCAATCGCAACGACCCGGTCTTCACGGTGTTGTGCCATTGCCATTCCCAAAAGCGTGGTGATGGTGGTCTTTCCGACGCCACCCTTGCGCGTCAGCACCGGAACATAGCGCGTGTCGCCATCGATGGGAGTTGCAATTCGAGAAATCAGATTTTTGCGCGCACTCCAGAAACGAGAATCACCAGGGTTCACGGTGTGGAACGTCACTTCAAAAATCGCACGTTGCCACCAACCGAGGGGAACGACCGGCCTCTCCTTGACATCGAGAAGTCGGTCATCCGTCAGCATCGATGATGGTTCCGGGGTGCTCGAGACTCCAGAGTGCCGGCGCGAATAGACCGCTTCGCTGTCGACGCTGGTCGCTACGAGGAGCGTCGAATCTGCAGAAGCTGGAAGTTCAACCGAGACGCCCGCGGTAATTGCGTCAGGAATAGACGCTGCGTCGTCAATCTTGGGGAGGGGCGAAGGCTTTGCCGCGGTCGATCGAGTCGACGACGAGGTTCGCTTACGTTCAACCACACTGACTCCTTACGTGTTTTTGTCCGTGAAGTTTCATTCTAACCGTCTAGCACGACACCCTGGGTGGCGTTCGCTTTCTGTCCGCGCGTGAAACAGAAGCAACCGAGATACCACGCAGAGACTACTTGACGGCTAAGGTTGATTTTGTGCAGGTTGTGAGCGTGAGTTCCCTCAAGGGTGGCGTTGGTAAGACCACCGTCACGCTCGGTCTTGCGTCCGCCGCGTTCGCCAAGGGGCTTCGAACTCTCATCATCGACATGGACCCTCAATCTGACGTTTCCGCCGCACTTGCGTCACGCTCGAGCCACGGTTATTCGATTGACTCAGTTCTGAACGACACGAGTGATTCGGTCGTTAGGCAGGCCGTCGTCCCCAGTTCATGGACCGGACCTGATGACGTCCCCGTGCACATCATGATGGGATCTCCGTCGGTCTCGGCACACGACAAACCCACCCCTACGAAACACGACCTGTGGAAACTCGAAGAAGCACTCGCAACAATCGAATCACAATACGACCTCGTCCTCATCGATTGCCCGCCATCATTTAATGGTCTTACGCAGACGGCGTGGACGGCTGCCGATTCCGTGGTGATCATCGCCGAGCCGGGACTGTTTTCGGTCACTGCCGTTCATCGAACGCTTCTTGCTCTCCAAGCAATGCGGCTTAAAATGTCTCCGAGACTTCGCACCGCTGGAGTCATCATCAACCGATTTCGGCCGGATAGCCCCGAACACGTGTTTCGGCTCGACGAAATGAAGCAGTTGTTCGGCGACCACATTCTGGAACCGATTCTTGACGAGACGCTCACGCTTCAGCAATCAACCGGAGCGGCAGTTCCTATCCATCGCTGGCCAGGCGATTCCGCCCAGACAATTGCCCGCCTTTTCGAGCGACTTCTCAACAAGGTTATGGTCGACGAACGCGCTTAGTCGTTTTCTAGGATGCGCGCGAAGCGCGCTTGGCGGCCAGATCGTCGGTTGCGACACCCGCGCGAATCGCGTCAATCGTGATGAGGGTGGTTTCGACTTCACGAAGCACGGCTCCGACCGCAATCCCAAAGACGCCCTGGCCTCGGTTGACGAGGTCGATCACTTCGTCACTCGACGTGCACAAATAGACCGAGGCTCCGTCGCTCATCAAAGTTGTTCCTGCAAGGTCTTCGATGCCTTCGGCGTGAAGTTGGTCGACCGCGATGCGAATCTGCTGGAGAGAGATCCCGGTTTCCAACAGTCGCTTGACAAGTTTGAGGACAAGAATGTCTCGGAACGAATACAAACGCTGGGAACCGGAGCCGTGTGCGGGTTGAACGGTGGGAGCGACAAGTTCCGTGCGAGCCCAATAGTCAAGTTGGCGGTAAGTGATGCCAGCGGCCGTCGCAGCCGTTGCACCGCGGTATCCCTCGGCTGACTCGCCTGGAGATTGCGTGAGTTCACTCATGTTGAACCAACCTTCACCTTGTTATTTAACGTTAACCTGTCCCACTGTATCCGTGGACGGACAGCCCTGAGCGGCGAGATGTGCTGTCGGCGTGTCGCGACTATCCGATCAGATCGTCAATCGACCTAATCATGACCGAGATACGTACTTGTTCCAAATTGTGTGCAAGGTCTCGAGCGACGTCTGCGGCCTTTTGTTTGCTCACTCTACTCGCACTTTTCACAATAGGAAGGACCGCGCTGTGGACGATGTCGGCATCTTTTTCGGCCTGCACACGGAGCCCGCGCAGATGGCGTGGCTCGATGCCGGCTTTCTGAAGTTCAACCAACGCCTTCAGTGTTTTGAGGGAATCGTCCGTGTAAATCTCTGCTGCTGGAATCAAGCCCATCGAGATGGCATCATCCAAAAGAGCTTTGGATGACTCCGCAGATTTCAACATTTCCGACCGGGTGAATCGAACCTCGAGCGACAAGATGGAATCAATCGAGACGGTCGAGCCGCCGGGGAGCGTCGGTGACTTCCCCGCGTCAATGTCTCCCAGGATTATCTCGATTTGCTTGAGTGGCAGGAAGTAATCCCGTTGCAAACCAAGAATTACCCTGAGGCGCTCGACATCCGAGTGACGGTACGACCGGTATCCGCTCGCAAGACGCTCGGGGTTGACGAGATTGTTATCGCCGAGAAATCTAATTTTTGAACTTGACAGCTCCGGAAATTGAATCCGAAGCTGCTGGAGCACCTGACCGATAGTCAGGCCAGAGGGCGCATCCCCAGCGCGCTGTGCGGCCATTGACTATGCACCAGTCGGAAGGTCGTGGCGCGACGGATAAAACGTCATACGGTATTTGCCAATTTGAATTTCGGAACCGTCCTGCAATAGCCCACCTGCGGTGCGGGAGCCTTCCAAATAGGTTCCATTCAGCGAATCGAGGTCGCGAATCGAAAAAGCCTTTCCATCTCTTGTGATCTCGGCGTGACGACGAGACACCGTGACATCATCAAGGAAGATGTCCGCGTCAGGGTGCCTGCCAGCGACAGTGACATCGGTGTCCAGCAAGAACCGTGCGCCAACCGTTGGCCCTCGTCGAACGATCAACAGCGCACTCCTCGCCGGGAGTGCGGTAATAGCAGCGAGTTCGTCCGCCGAAGCGGTGTCTTCGAGGTCAGAGAGGCGCGATGCAAAATCCTGACCGAGGTGTTCGGTGCTGTTCCGAATGTCGTCGTTGTCGCTCATTTCGCCTCCTTCGTGCCCAAGTCTACTAGACCTCGTATTTGGAGGAAACCCCAGGAATTGTTCTCCGCAACACTCCGAGGTACCCAAATCCTGCAACCCAGTAAACACCAGCGCCGATGCCACCGAGCAACCATCCGATGAACTCGAGAGGGACTGGCGCGTCTGTCCACACTGTCCCAAGGACAACGACAGGGAACGCGATGAAGAGAATGAACGTCGCGGTCTTGCCGACGAATGTCACTCGGGGGAAGTCGGCGATTCGCAGTCGTCGATAGAGGACGACAGACAACAGCACGAGGTCGCGCGCCAGAATAACCGCGAGCAAAGGTGCGGGTATGAGGCCTCTTATCGTCAATCCGATCACGCTGGCGGCGATGAAAAGCCGGTCCGATAACGGATCGAGGTACATCCCGAGGCGCGTGACTTGATTGAAGTTTCGTGCAATCATCCCGTCGACGAAGTCGCTTGTTGTGGCAATGATGAGGACGATAAGTGCCGTTGTGTCATTGCCCGTCACGAGTAACCACAGAAAAACGGGGACCATCACGAGGCGAATAAACGAAATGGCATTGGGAACCGTCCAGATGCGATCGATTCCCGTTCGAGCCATTGCGCAACTCTACTCGGAGTGTTGCTTTCCGGCTCGGTCTAGCGAGCGGCGGCGGCTCGTTGACTCTTGGCGCGTCGCGATGTCGTGACAAACACGGTTAGCGTTGGCACGAGGTAGAGCGTCCAGGTAATCAGTTCCAGGAGACTGGGATTTGCGCGATAGCTGAAGAGCCCGTAAAGCAACGAACCAATTAAGGTTTCTTTGCCAAGCCACGCGGTGGCGTCGTACACGGGAGCGCCGGCGGGCAACAGTCCAACTTCTTGGAATTCGTGGACGCCGTAGGCGAGAATCCCGGCCGCGACGACGACGAGAATGACACTCGTCCATTGAAAGAAGGTCCCCAGATTAATCCGGAGCAGGCCTCGATAGATAATCCACCCAAGGATTACGGCAACACCGATTCCCGCAAACGCCATTCCCATGGCGGGAAGACCGTCACCGGTTGAATTCATCGAGGCCCAGATAAACACTGCCGTTTCGACACCTTCGCGAACAACGGCAGTGAATGCGACGACCGCGATTGCGATGCCGCCCTGCGAAAGCCCAGCCTGCATGGATCCCTCGAGAGATCCCTTCAAATTCCGAGCGGTCTTCGCCATCCAGAAGATCATCCAGGTCAGCAGACCAGCTGCGAGGACGGACAGCGAACCAACGATGATGGGCTCGACCGCCTCGCCAGATTCGGCAAGAATGTAAAAAATTAATGCGCCGGTGCCGAGTGAAACAATTACCGCCGCACCGACTCCCGTCCAGATTCGACCGATGAGGTCGCGTCGGTCAACCTTGAGTGCAAAGGCGATGAGAATTCCGACGATGAGCGAGGCTTCAAGGCCTTCGCGAAGTCCAATAAGAAAATTTGCGAGCACGCTTCTCCGATTTTCACTCAGCTGGGTATTTCCCAGTGGAATGAGGTAAGGCTTACCTTACCAAAGACTTTCGTGACTCGGAGCGATACGGTGGTGGCATGTCCAATGCCCTGATTGTGATCGACGTCCAGAACGGTTTTGACGACCCAGCGTTTGGCCAACGCAATAACCTCGCGTGCGAAGATAACGTGCGTCGGTTGCTTGCCCACTGGAGAGAAAGCGGACAACCCATCGTTCTCGTTCGACACGATTCGACACACCCCGGTTCGCCACTCGAGCCCGGTCAGCCCGGAAATGACCTCAAGTCGGGCATCGACGGACCCCACGACCTGTTCATCACGAAAAGCACCAATTCTGCCTTCTACGGCTCACCCGACCTTGATGGATGGCTTAAATCTCGCGGAGTGACACGAGTGACGATTTGTGGCATCACCACGGACCACTGTTGCTCGACGACCGCGAGAATGGCCGACAATCTCGGATACTCGGTCGACTTTGTTCTCGACGCAACGCACACTCACGACAGAACATCCGCCGATGGGTCGGTGATCGTCGCCGACGACGTCGCGCGCGTCAACGCCGCCAGCCTGGACGGCGAGTTCGCCCGTGTCATCACGACCACGGAGGCAGTGAAACGCTAGGGTCGATGCATGGTAAATAAAAGCACACTCGTCCCTGCCCTTGTCGTCGAGTTCCTCGGAACCGCACTCCTCGTCGCAGCGCAGATTGGTACTGGGTACGCGCTGACCGGTCTCGCGCAGATTGGACTTCCCCAGATGGTTACCTTCGGTATCGCCATCGTCAGCGCACTTGCGCTCGCAATCGCCATCACTATGGGTGGGCCAATCTCGGGCGGTCACTTCAACCCGGCCGTGACGATCGCTCTCACCCTGACCAACAATTCCCCGGAGGAACGAGCCCTCCCCTACATCGGTGCTCAACTTCTCGGCGGGTTCCTTGCCGCCGTGGTTGCCAATTTCCTGTGGGCGGGAACGGTCGTCACGATGACGGCCGGAACAGCTCCTATCGCCAACCAACTTGCGAGCGAATTGCTCGCGACCGGCGTGCTCGTGGGCATCGTCGTGGCGATGGTTCGCCGTAACGGCGGTCAAGGGCTGAATTGGCTGGTCCCCGCATGGGTGGGTGCCGCGATTTTCCTCACACCGACGGGGTGCATGG
>CALPQP020000005.1 GCA_943325745.2 Gulosibacter massiliensis | reverse complement strand
TTGGGTCCGACCCCGCACGTCGTTGGGCGTGAGAGACTAGGCGAACTATGGATTGGCAGACGTCGGAAGAGACCGTCCCCTCGGCCTTTGTGACCGAGGGGACCGTTCGCGCCCTCGGTGCGCCACCCGTGACGGGCGCGTGGCGTGACGGCGACCACCCCGGAAATCGGCAATTCGCCCAGTTGGGTGACCTCCCGCTTGAGTCGGGTTCTACACTTCCGCGGGCGCGAATTGCATACGAGACGTGGGGTACGCCCAACGCAGACCTGTCCAACGCGATTCTGATCATTCATTCGCTCACCGCCGATTCCCACGTTTCCGGAGCCGCCGGACCGGGACACGTCACCGACGGTTGGTGGGGCGGAGTCGTCGGTGATGGACTCGGGATCGACACGACCAAGTGGTTCGTCATATGCCCCAACACGATCGGTGGGTGCCAGGGCTCGACCGGTCCGTCCACCGTGACCAGCGACGGACGCGAGTGGGGATCGCGATTCCCCTACCTCACCGTTCGGGACCAGACCCTCGCTCTAAAGAAACTCGCCGAACAGCTCGGCATTGCCCGCTGGGCCGCCGTTATCGGCGGAAGCGCCGCGGGCATGAGCGCACTCGAGTACGCCGTCATGTACCCCGACGAGGTTGAACGACTCGCACTACTGGCCACCTGTGGCGTGACCAGCGCCGACCAAATTTCTCTGAACTCCGTCCAAATCGAAGCGATTCGAATGGACCAGTGTTTTTCGGGAGGGGATTATTACGAGAACGAGGAAGGTCCCTATCGCGGTCTCTCACTCGCTCGCCGCCTAGCGATGTTGTCGTATCGGTCGCCGGCAGAGTTCAACGACCGTTTCGATCGCGCGTGGCAGAGCGGCATTAGCCCTCTCGGTGAAGGCGGACGCTTCGCAGTCGAGTCCTATTTAGACTTCCACGGGAACAAGTTCACCCGCCGCTTCGACGCCAATTCGTACATCGCTCTCGTCGAGTCCATGAGTTCCCATGACGTGACGCGAGATCGCGGTTCACTCAAGGATGTTCTCGGAACGGTCACCGCACGCTCTCTCGTTGTGGGGGTTGATTCGGACCGGCTCTTCCCGCTGGAACAGCAAGTGACGCTGGCGGAGTGTCTGCCCAACCACCTTGGCGGCCGCGACGCGCACGTCATGTCGTCACCGTATGGACACGACGCGTTCCTTATCGCCGATGCCGAGGTTGGCGAATTGATACGCCAACTTCTCGACGCTTGAATAAAACACGGTTGCGATGATGGCGAGACCGCGGATGTCCGCGGATATCTCATCGTGCGAGAAGGTTGCGAATCACTACCGGGATCTGCGTGACGAGTTGATCGAGGAGGAACGGGCCACCGGCTGACGCGGCCTGGGCCGCGAGCGAGTGAATAACGGCGGCCGATGCAGCGATTCGAGCGAGAACTCGTTCATCTGCAGAAATGTCCGCGACGCGCGTCGCGACCATCGACCCGAGGACTCCCCCGAGTACGTCGCCCGCGCCGGCAATGGCTAGCCACGGCGTCGCCAGCGACACCGAAAACTCGTCGGCGAATTGGTTGGCGATATAGGTCGTCGAACCCTTGAGGAGGACGGTGGCGTTCCACTGGGAGGCGGCGAGCAGCGCATATTCGGCCGGCGCTCCCTCGACTTCTTCGCGGGACACTCCAAAAACCTTCGCCATCTCGCCCGCGTGGGGTGTCGCCACGATATATCCTGCGTGCGGCAACAGGCTCAGAGCGCCGGCATCAACAACGGTCGGTTTACCCTCATCCAGCGCGCGACGCGCTCGATTCATTGACTCCGAATCGGTGTCGGACATACCAGAACCCACTACCCAGGCGGACACCGGTCCCGCCCCGAGGACAGTCTCGGGTCGACGAACGAGAAGCGGACGCGTGGCTTCTTCGGGGCCGACGTAACGAACCATGCCAATCCCGGTCGAGAGCGCGCCGTCGACTCCGAGCAATGCGGCACCGGGGTAATCCGTCGATCCCGTCGCGAGCCCGATCACACCGCGCGAGTATTTGTGGTCGTCTCCCGTCGGCGCGCGATACTCCTGAGCAGCTTCGCTCTCCTGAAAAGTTTCAACACCCATGTGACAAGCCTATTCCGCACAGCTCTCGGCATAAACTATCAATCTGTCCGAAGGAGTCTCATGAGTATCCCCGCCCTTTTCCAGCCACTGACGATTCGCGGTGTGACGTTTCGAAACCGCATCTGGTTGTCGCCGCTGTGCGAGTATTCCGCCGGTCTCGACGGCGTTCCGACCGACTGGCACATGGTCCATCTGGGATCATTCGCGATCGGGCGCGCTGGTCTCGTCATGGCCGAGGCCACCAGCATCAACGCCGTGGGCCGCATCTCTCCTCACAACGTGGGCATCTGGAACGACGAGCAGGTTGCATCGTGGAAACGCATCACCGATTTCATTCACTCACAGGGCGTTGCCACCGGAGTGCAACTAGCGCACGCCGGCCGCAAGGCTTCGACGGCCCCAGGCTGGGGTGCGGACTACGAGGATTCAACACCAGCCACCAAGGGTGGTTGGCAGACCGTTGCCCCCAGCGCCACGCCGTTCGGCGATTATGACGTCCCTGTCGAACTGGATGCCGAGGGCATTGACACCATCGTGGACGACTGGGCCGAGGCCGCGCGGCGGGCCATCTCGGCGGGCTTCGATCTGGTCGAGATTCACGCTGCACACGGGTATTTGCTCCACCAATTCCTATCCCCCATCGCAAACGAGCGAACCGACGAATACGGCGGGTCCCTCGAGAATCGCGCCCGATTGCTTCGCCGAGTCGTGCGCGCTGTTCGTGACGCCGTCGGCGAAACCGTTCCCGTGTTCGCACGCGTCAGCGCTACGGACTGGGACGAGCGCGGCATCACGGTGACCGACGTGGCGACCGTCGCCGGTTGGATTCACGACGACGGTGCCGACCTCATCGACACGTCAACGGGTGGAATCGCCAGCGGAATCGCAATTCCGACAGGACCCGGTTATCAGGTCGAGTTCGCCGACACGATTCGTCGAACCGCCGAGATGCCAACCAATGCCGTCGGCCTCATCACTCTTCCCGAACAGGCGAACGAGATTGTCGAATCAGGAAAAGCCGACGCCGTCATGTTGGGCCGCGAACTCATGCGCGATCCGCACTTCCCACTGCGTGCCTCGACAGCGCTCGGCTACTCGCTTCCATACTGGCCCGACCAGTATTTGCGCGCCCAGCCCTAACGGCGTCGCGTCGCGTCCTGGACCTCGCCGATGAGTTCCTCGATGATGTCCTCGAGGAACAGGAGGCCAACCGTTGCACCGCTGCGATCCGATACGCGTGCCACGTGAGAACCGGTTCGGCGCAGCGTAGCGAGGGCGTCTTCGAGATCGAGCCCGCGATACAACGACACGAGTAGGCGAATCCGCTTCAGCGGGATTGGTTCATCGACCTCGTCATCGTCACGCCCCAGGATGTCCTTCAGGTGGACATAGCCGGACGGCTCGCCCGCCGCGTCGAGAAGAATGTAGCGGCTAAACCCACGTTGTGCGACTTCGCGTTCGACGTCGCTCGGGCTCGCGCCTTCCGGCAGGGTCACAATTTCGGACAACGGAACCGTAATGTCTTCGACCTTTTTCGTCGTGAATTCGATCGTCGCCGAAACAGCACCTGCGAGGTCGTCAAGTTTTCCCTCTTTTTGGGATTGCTGAACGATTGTCGCCATTTCTTCGAGGGTGTACACCGACTGGGCTTCGTCTTTCGGCTCCGTCCCCGTCATTCGAACCAAGACATTCGACATCGCGTTGAGTGAAGCGATGACCGGCGTGAACACCCAGGCAACGGCGGACAGGGCAGGAGCCAGAATCAGCACCGCCTTGTCGGGCACCGAGAACGCAATGTTTTTGGGGACCATTTCTCCGATGACCACGTGAAGCACGGTCACGATAAGAATTGCCGCGATGAGTGCGGTGACCGAAATCACGTCCTCGGGAAGCGATGTCCCGGACAGCAATCCTTCGAACAGGTGATGAATCGCGGGTTCCGAAACACTCAGAATCATGAGGGAACACACGGTGATTCCCAATTGACTCGTCGCGAGCATGAACGACGCCCGCTCCATTGCGCGAAGCGAGACCTTTGCCGCCCACGAACCCGCCTCGGCGAGTGGTTCAATCTGGGAACGACGTGCGGCAATCACCGCAAACTCGGCACCGACGAAGAACGCGTTCACCGCGAGCAACACGACGAGCCAGATGATTCCGTCGAGATCACTCATCGGGTTCCCCCGTCACGATGAACCGGACTCGATCGATTCGGCGACCGTCCATGCGTTCGACGACGAACTGTCCACCGCAGGCATCGAGGATTGCACCGACCTCGGGAATATAGCCCCATTCGCTTAACAGGAATCCGCCGACCGTTTCCCATGGGCCGTCATCGGGAACGTCGATGTCGGCACGCTCGCGCAGTTCGTCCGGTCGAAGCGAGGCGGGGAACGTCACGGTGTTCCCCGTTTTGACCACGTCCGCTTTGGTTCGGTCGTGTTCGTCACTGACTTCACCAATCAATTCTTCGATGAGGTCCTCAAGCGTTGCGATTCCCGCGGTGCCGCCATATTCGTCGACAACGATCGACATCTGGTAGCCGCCCTGCCGCAATTCGCCGAGGAGAACGTCGAGATGCATGGTTTCGGGGACTCGCAGGGCTTCACCCTGCAATGCGCCAACCGGTACTTCGGCACGACGTTCCCGCGGAACGGCAACGGCATGCTTGACGTGGACGATTCCGACGATGTCATCGGCGTCCTCGTCGATGACTGGGAATCGCGAATACCCCGTCTTGCGTGTCAAGGCGATGACATCGTCAGCCGAGTCTCCCACCCGAATCGTGGCGACACGCGTGCGCGGGGTCATAATGTCTTGAGCCTGGTGGTTGGTGAACGACAACGCTTTACCCAACAGGGTCGCGGTGTCTTCCTCCATGGTCCCGTGCATCAAGCTGTGGCGAACGGCCGACGCCAATTCCTCGGCGGTCCTCGCCGACGACAGTTCTTCTTTCGGTTCGATGCCCAGGGCGCGCACGATCAGATTCGACATATGCACGAGAAACGCCACAAACGGCGAAAAGAGCCACGTGAAGGCGAGTTGGAACGGCGCGACAATTGTGATGACCCGGCGCGGAATGGCAAGAGCCAGGTTCTTGGGAGCCAATTCACCGACAATCATGGACAACATCGTCGCGATAGCAATCGCAACAACCAACGACACCGCATCAACGACACCGGCGGTGAGGCCCCATGCCCACAACATCGGCGACAGAAGCCTGCCTATGGCGGGTTCCATCAACCATCCTGTCAACAGTGTGGTGATAGTGATCCCGAGTTGGGCAGAGGACAAGTGCGTCGACGTACGCTTCAGAGCGCGAATCGCGAGTGAAAAGCCATTTTCTCCGGCATCGCGACGTGACTCGAGGTCGGCGCGATCGAGTGAAACGAGCGCAAACTCGGAAGCGACAAAGAATCCGGTGCCGACAGTGAGCAGCACGCCAATTCCAATCAACCCCCATTCGGTCACAAGACACCCACCGTGAAACTGTTGGTGGGTGTCAACTGACTATGCGGGAGATCCATGCGACAAGTATAGATTGCGGAGCGCGTTATCGGAGGTGCGCAAACCGTCTAGCGACGGGACTAGGCTAGTCCTCGGTAGCATGAAACTGCCGTCGAATTTCCAGCAACGAGGTGACCATTCACAGTGTCCAGTGACGGAACTACTGACCTGAGTGCCGACGATTTCGGAGCCAACGACTGGCTCGTCGAAGAAATGTACGAGGCGTGGGTGAAGGATCCAACTTCGGTTGACCCGGTGTGGGTGAAGTCCCTCGAGAACTACGCGGCGAAACTCGCCGGTGGCGGAGCGCCATTCGCACCGAACGCCGTCCCCACCGCAGAAGCACCCACGTTCGATCCGAACGTGACGGGCCCAATTTCGGCACTCCAGCCAGCGTCGCGCACAACCTCGGCTATGCCGACCGCAGCGCCAATTCCGGCGGAAGCACCTGGACCATCTCGCCCGTCGGATTCGACCAACGAGAACACAGTCACCTCCCTCAAAGGAATGCCAAAGGCTCTCGCTGCGAACATGGACGCGAGTCTGACCGTCCCGACAGCAACGAGCGTTCGCACGATTCCAGCCAAGCTCATGATCGACAACCGAATCGTCATCAACAATCACCTCCGCCGAGCTCGAGGCGGAAAGGTGTCGTTCACCCACATCATCGGATGGGCCATGATTCGCGCCCTCAAGACATTCCCGTCACAAAATGTGTTTTACGACGAGCCGGACGGTGTGCCGTCATTGGTCGTTCCGGCCCACATCAATCTCGGGCTCGCGATTGATATTCCTAAATCCGACGGAAGTCGCGCGCTTGTTGTCCCCGGCATCAAGAAGGCGGAGCAGATGAGCTTTGCCGACTTCCTCGAGGCCTACGAAGACGTCGTCGCTCGCGCGCGTGCCAACAAACTCACCGCCGATGACTTTGCGGGGAACACGATGTCCTTGACAAACCCCGGCGGAATCGGAACCGTTCATTCGGTGCCTCGTCTCATGCGCGGACAGGGTTGCATCATCGGCGCCGGCGCTCTTGATTACCCGGCCGAGTTCCAGGGGTCATCCGAAAAGGTGCTCTTCGACCTTGGTATCTCGAAAACCATCACACTGACGTCAACCTACGACCACCGCGTAATTCAAGGTGCTGGTTCTGGCGAGTACCTCAAGATCATTCATGGTCTCTTAATCGGTGACGACGGTTTCTATGAAGACATCTTCGCGGCGCTTCGCATCCCCTACAAGCCGATTCGGTGGTCGCAAGACATCAAGGTCGATGTCTCGGACGAGATCAACAAGACCGCACGCGTGCAGGAACTAATCGACGCCTATCGCGTTCGCGGACACCGCATGGCCGATATCGATCCGTTGCAGTACCAACAGCGCAGTCACCCCGACCTCGAAATCGAGAACCACGGACTAACATTCTGGGATCTGGATCGCGAGTTTGTTGTCGGCGGTCTCGCCGGTCGGCGCACCATGTTGCTGCGCGAAGTTCTTGGACTCATGCGGGATTCGTATTGTCGAACAGTCGGCGTCGAATACACACACATTCAAGACCCCGAACAACGCGAGTGGTTCCGGGACATTCTGGAACAGCCGTATCAGAAGCCAACACACGACGAACAGATGCGCATCCTCGACCGCCTGAACCAGGCCGAAGCGTTCGAAACTTTCTTGCAGACCAAGTACGTCGGGCAAAAGCGCTTCTCGCTCGAGGGTAGCGAATCGATCATCGCCCTGCTCGACGAAATCATCCAAGATGCGGCCGATTTCGAGCTCGACGAGGTCGACATCGGGATGGCACACCGCGGACGCCTCAATGTACTCGCCAACATCGCAGGCAAGACGTACGGCCAGATCTTCCGCGAGTTCGAAGGCACCACCGACACGAGTACTGTCCAGGGTTCTGGCGATGTCAAGTACCACCTCGGAACCGAAGGGGAATTCATCACGGCCAAGGGTCAAAAGATCCCTGTCTACCTCGCGGCCAACCCATCGCACCTCGAGGCGGTCAACGGCGTTCTCGAGGGCATCGTTCGCGCCAAGCAAGACCACAAGCCGATCGCGTCGTTCACTGTTCTGCCTATCCTCGTTCACGGTGACGCCGCAATGGCCGGTCAGGGTGTCGTGATCGAAACGATGCAGATGGCGCAACTGCGCGGATACCGCACGGGCGGAACGATTCACGTGGTCGCGAACAATCAGGTCGGATTCACGACGCTTCCGAAAGACGCTCGCACATCACTGTATTCAACCGACGTCGCGAAATCGGTTCAAGCCCCCGTCTTCCACGTGAACGGAGACGATCCCGAGGCCGTCGTTCGCGTCGCCAAGCTCGCTGTCGGCTATCGTCAAAAGTTCAAGCACGATGTGGTCATCGACGTCGTCTGTTACCGCCGACGCGGTCACAACGAGGGCGACGACCCGTCCATGACCCAGCCGCTGATGTACAACCTCATCGAAGCCAAGCGTTCGGTTCGTACCCTCTACGCCGAGTCGCTCGTCGGCCGCGGGGACATCACTCAAGAGGAGTACGACGGCGTTCAAGCCAAGTTCCTCACCTTGTTGGAACAAGCATTCGCCGATACTCACGAAGACGAGGACGCGTCCACCGGGATCTCGAGCGGGACCGCGACGGCATCCCAGGTGCAGCGCCACCCGCAGTCGACCGCGGTCGATGTGTCCGTCGTCCACCGCATTGGCGACGCACACGGTGCACCGCCCGAAGGGTTCTCGGTCCATCCCAAACTCGAGCAACTGCTCGCGAAGCGTATCGAAATGAGTCGCAGCGGTGACATTGATTGGGGTTTCGGCGAACTTCTCGCCCTTGGATCACTCCTGCTCGAGGGCAAAAAGGTGCGATTCGCTGGTCAAGACGCTCGGCGCGGCACCTTTGTCCAGCGCCACGCCGTGTTCCACGATCGCGTAAACGGCCAAGAGTGGCTGCCGCTCACGAACCTGTCCGACAACCAGGGTCGTTTCTACATCTACGACTCGCTCCTGTCGGAATATGCCGCGATGGCCTACGAATATGGCTATACCGTTGGAAACCCCGACGCGCTCGTCCTGTGGGAGGCGCAGTTCGGTGACTTCGCCAATGGCGCACAAACGGTCATCGACGAATTCATCTCGTCCTCGGAACAGAAGTGGGGACAGAACTCAGGGTTGGTCCTGTTGCTTCCCCACGGTTACGAAGGACAGGGGCCAGACCACTCGTCGGCACGCATCGAGCGATTCCTTCAGATGGCGGCCGAAGGCAACATGACCATCGCGCGTCCGTCGACACCGGCGTCCTATTTCCATCTGCTGCGACGCCAGGCGTACGCGCAACCTCAACGTCCGCTCATTGTGTTTACGCCGAAGGCGATGTTGCGGCTTCGCGGGGCAACGAGCAACGTTGATGACTTCACCACCGGCACGTTCGAGCCCGTGCTCGACGACCAAAGTCTTGGCGGCCGATCGCGCCGGGTCCTGCTTCACGCCGGGAAGATTCACTACGACCTCCTCGCCGAGCGCGAGAAACGTGCACTATCCGGGGTTGCGCTGGTTCGCATGGAACAGTACTACCCGTTCCCCGACGATCAAATACGGGCAATCGTTGACCGAAACCAGGGTGCCGAACTCGTCTGGGTACAGGACGAACCCGAAAACCAAGGTGCATGGCCGTTCATTGCGCTCGAAATGCGTCGTCTCGGACTGGACAACGTGCGGGTGGTTTCACGGCCAGCGTCGGCATCCCCCGCAACCGGGTCACTGAAGCGTTCGGCAGAGGAACACATCGCCGTCATGGACGGCGCGTTCGAAGGCCTTTAGCGTTTCACCATCGACAACGTCTTACGAGTCGAGAATTCCGTCCTGGCTCTTAATCGAATTGAGAATCGAGATCCGCAGATTCTCCGGGGCGGGTTCCGCGCACGCCGCCCTGAAACGATCAGTCAACTTCTCCATCACAACAATTTCTGCTTGACAGCTCTCGCACGACGCGCAGTGCGCGCTGACATCGGAGCATTCGAGTTCAGTCAATTCACGGTCAATGAGGATGTCCATCCGCTGTCGGGCGGACTCGCAGCCACAATCGCGATTCATGTCCATTAGATTCCCATTTCTTTCTTGTGTGTGAGCACGAGTTCTTTGAGGATGGCGCGACCACGGTTCACGCGGGTGAGCATCGTATTGAGCGGCACCCCGACCTTGTCGGCGGCGTCCTGGTAAGGCATTTCTTCGAGAATGACCAGTTTGAGGGCTGACCGGAACGGTTCGCGAACATCGTCGAACAACGCACGAATCTCGTCGAACGTGACCGATTCAATCACGGCACTCTCGGCGCTGCGCGCGTAGTAGGCGGGTGCGTCCATGACGATTCCCATGTCGCCAAACAACAGCGGTTCGTTCTTTTCTTTGCGCAGAAGGTTGTACGCGGTGTTCGTAATGATCTTCTTGAGCCAGCCCAGAGCATACGTTCCCTGGGTGTACTTGTCCCAATTCTGATAGGCCTTCCCCATGGCGGTCTGTAGCACTTCTTCCACGTTCTTCTTTGAGAGATAGAGTCGGTCGAGTTCATAAACCGTGTGCCGATAGAGGCGGGGATATACCGAGTTATAGACCTCTTCGAACGAGCCACGGTTGACGTAATTCGTTTCGATTTCGGACGGATCCCACTCGAGGGAACCCGGGATCACAATGTCCTCGGCGTTTGCTTCTTCACCGGCGAGGATCTCGTTGTCCTCGGGGGTTTCATCGGTAACCATTATTCGTGATTCTATGGCGTACTCCTTTTCTCCTGCCCTTGTGGGGCTGTTCCTCGCGTAGAGTCGAAACCAATGACGTCCCGCGTTTATTCCCGAGAGAGCGAAAATTGGGTCGCGCCACGCGCGACCTCTCCGCTCCACGCGGTTGTTCCCATTCCAGGAAGCAAAAGCCTCACCAACCGCGAGTTGGTGCTTGCCGCCCTGTCCGATCGTCCCTCGGTGATTCACCGCCCACTCCGATCGCGAGATTCGTCCCTCATGATGGACGCGCTCGGTCAACTCGGTGTTGAGTGTCGTGACAGTCTAGGCGGGGGGTCAGACACGTTACTCGTTACACCCGCGGAATTGACCGGAGGCGTCACGATCGACTGCGGATTAGCAGGAACCGTGATGCGGTTCGTGCCACCGATTGCGGCCCTGGCGAATGGATCGGTGACCTTCGATGGCGATGATGGCGCGCGGCTACGCCCGATGGCGACAACAATCGACAGCCTCCGAAAGCTGGGCGTCGAGGTCGACGATGACGGTCGCGGAACCCTGCCCTTCACGGTTCGCGGAACAGGCCACGTAGTCGGCGGCGACATCTCTATCGACGCCTCACAGTCAAGCCAGTTTGTCTCAGGACTGCTACTCGCTGGCGCGCGATTCATCAACGGGCTCACGCTCCGCCACACGGGCGAACATCTTCCTTCCCTGCCCCACATCGAGATGACCATCGCGTGCCTTCGCGCCCGTGGAGTCACCGTCGCGGAACCGGAACGCGGCGTCTGGCGGGTCGAGCCTGGGCCAATCTCGGGGATCGACGTCAACATGGAACCCGACCTGTCCAACGCGGCGCCGTTCCTCGCCGCCGCCCTGATTGCTGGGGGAACCGTCACGATCCCGCATTGGCCGCGCACCACGACTCAAGTTGGAGACGACCTCGGCGGGTATTTCGAGGATTTCGGTGCAGTTGTCACGCGAGACGAACGGGGCCTCACCGTCGATGGTGGTCCAGGAATACGCGGCGGACAACCAATCCACGGCGTGAACCTGGACCTGTCGACCGGTGGCGAACTGGCCCCGGCACTCATCGCGCTCGCCGCCCTCGCCGCGACGCCGTCGACGTTCACCGGTATCGCCCACCTTCGTGGACACGAGACCGACCGACTGCGCGCGCTCGTGACCGAAATCAACCGGCTCGGCGGTCGCGCAACGGAATTGCCCGATGGCGTCCACCTCGAACCCACGACGCTGCACGGTGGTGCATGGCAGAGCTACCACGACCACCGCATGGCGACCGCCGGTGCCATGATCGGTCTGGCCGTCGACGGAGTTGAAGTGGACAACATCGGCACTACCGCCAAGACGCTTCCCGAATTCCCCGCGATGTGGACTGGGATGCTCGGCTCATGAATTGGCACCCGGAGGACGCCGACCGCTTCGATGACTATGACGAAACGGCTGCCAAGGTCCGCCCGCCGAAACGCGGCAGCAAGCCTCGCACCAAGAATCGGCCGGCACACGACGATTCGATAGAAGCGCGCGTGATCACCGTTGACCGGGGTCGATATTTGACTCTCGCCGACGAGGGAACAGCGGAGGAGCGCGAAATCATTACCAAGCGCGCCCGCGAATTGTCGCGGACTCCGATTGTCACCGGTGACCTCGTTGACATCGTGGGCGACACGACGGGCGGCGACGGCACTCTCGCGAGAATTGTTCGCGTCGTGCCGCGCACGACCGTTCTGAGGCGATCGGCGGACGATAGCGACACGGTCGAGCGAATGATCGTGGCGAATGCCGATCGGATGCTCATTGTTGTCGCGGCGGCAAACCCCGAGCCACGACAACGACTGGTCGACCGATACATGGTGGCCGCGTTTGACGCGGGAATTCTGCCGATTCTCTGCGTGACAAAGACCGACCTCGCGGATCCGACCGAATTCCTCGCACACTTTCACGGACTCAATGTGCCCGTCGTGACGTCGCGCTCAGACGACCCACCCCTCGCCGAATTGGCGGAGCTGCTCGTCGGGCACACGACCGTCGCGGTCGGTCACTCGGGAGTTGGGAAGTCCACCCTTGTCAACGCACTCATTCCCAGCGCGCAACGAGCCGTCGGAGTCGTCAATGACGTGACGGGGCGGGGCCGCCACACCTCGTCGTCAACGGCATCCTTTCGGTTCCCCGGCGGAGGGTGGCTCATCGACACCCCCGGAGTTCGTTCGTTCGGGTTGGGGCACGTGCGCCCCGAATCTGTCCTTGCGGCGTTTACCGATTTGGCCGCAATCGCCGAGGACTGCCCCCGCGGCTGCAACCACCGCGACGACGACTGCGCCGTGGTCGAAGCCATTGCCGCCGATGCCCTCGGTCCAGAAGGAGCGGCACGACTCGATTCGGTCCAACGCTTGATTTTGTCGCTGGATTCCGTGGCGTAACCTGACAGCGTGACTATCACCCTTCAGGACGACCTCGCTCTTGCCCGCTCCCTCGCTGCCATGGCCGACCTCGTGTCAATGCGCCGATATGAGTCTCACGACTTCACCGTCACCACGAAACCCGATCGCACTCCCGTCACCGAAGCGGACCGCGAGGTTGAACACGCAATTCGAGAAGGACTTGCTGCAGCCCGACCGAACGATGCAATCCTGGGGGAAGAGTTCGGTGCCACCGGTCACCAGGAGGGCGAGGGCCGCCCACATCGCCAGTGGATTATTGACCCGATCGACGGCACCGCTAATTTCCTCCGCCGCGTACCGATTTGGGGAACACTCATCGCTCTCGCCGTCGACGGCGTTCCCGTCGTTGGCGTCGTGTCCTCGCCTGCACTGGGCCAGCGCTGGTGGGGCGCGACAGGCCACGGTGCCTATACGCAGCGCGCCGGAAAACACGAAGAGCGAATGTCGGTGAGCTCGGTTGTGTCTCTCGACGACGCGGTCGTCTCGTACAACTCTCTTCCCGGGTGGATTGAGGCGGGTCGCGGTGACCAGGCGATTGCACTCGCAACATCGGCGTGGAGAGCGCGAGCCATCGGTGACATGTGGGCATACATGCTCGTCGCCGAAGGTGCCATCGATGTCGCGGCCGAATGCGGACTTCAGCCCTACGACATGGCCGCCCTCATCCCGATTCTCGAAGAGGCCGGTGGTCGGTTCACCGATATTGACGGTCGCGAAGGACCGTGGCACGGCACCGCGTGCGCAACAAACGGGCATTTGCACGACGCCGTTCTGTCGACCCTTCGATAGTCTTAGACCGTGCGCACAGTCACTCTCGCGACCCTTCGCCTTTCCTCGGTGATGATGATTTGTTCGCTTTCGCTCGCGGGATGCACGATGGTTTCCGCACTCATCGGCACGGATGATGGAGCGCCCGAGCCCGCGGCAACCCCCACGACCGCACCAACCTTCGCCCCGACCGGGCTCGTTGAATTGACTGTTGGCGATTGTCTCGACCAGAAGAAACTCGAAGACGGAATCAGCTCGACCGTGCCAATTGTCGAGTGCGATTCCGCCCATGACCTTGAGGTATTCGCGTCACTAGTCGTCGACGGTAGCGCGTACCCCTCGGTCGAGGAGCTCGTCAGCCTGGGCACCAAGAAATGTGCACTCGAGTTCACGAAGTTTGTCGGGCTTGACTTCGGTATTTCGGCATTGGATTTCCAGTACTACTACCCAACAGAATCTTCCTGGGCCAACGGAGATCGCGGCATCGATTGCGTCATTTTTGACCCGACCCAGCGCACAATAGGAACTCTCGCCGACGCTAAACGTTAGTGAACGCGATGCGCGCCTCGTGATGGAGTCACCACGAACAACTCGGGTTCGCCGAGATGTTCATCGGTAAAGGCCTGGCGGACCTTGCGCTCGACGAACGCCAGCAATTCGGTTGGCACGAGGGCGATGACCACTCCGCCGAGACCCCCGCCCGTCATCCGTGCCCCCAAAGCGCCGGCCCGCCGTGCCGAGTGGATCGCACGGGCACTGTGCGCGTTGTGCACGTCGAAGTCGTCCCTCATCGACAAGTACGAGGCACTGAGAAAGTCCCCGATGGCCCGAGGACCGTCGGACCATAACAATTCGGAAACCGCCGCCACTCGAGCGTTTTCGGTGACCACGTGACGGACCCG
>CALPQP020000004.1 GCA_943325745.2 Gulosibacter massiliensis | reverse complement strand
CGGCGGTCGAACTCGATGGTCCGGTAAAGAAAATCACGCTGGGCAACGGCGAAACCATCGAATCGAAGGCTGTCGTTCTGTCGATGGGTAGCCAGTATCGTCACCTCGGACTCGACGACGAAAAACGTCTTTCCGGTTTCGGAGTCTCGTGGTGTGCAACCTGCGACGGTGCGTTCTTCCGCAATCGCACCGTTGCCGTTGTTGGCGGCGGAGATTCGGCAATGGAGGAAGCGACGTTCCTGACCAAATTTGCCGACACGGTGTTTTTAGTTCATCGTTCCGACCAGTTCCGCGCGTCCCCCGCGATGCTCACTCGTGCGAAGGCCGACCCAAAGATTCAATTTGTCACGAACGCGTCCGTGACGGGGATTATTGGCACGGACTCCGTGTCCGGTCTTTCCCTCACAATGCCCGACGGATCGCCGAAAACGCTGGATATCGACGGGCTTTTCATTGCGATCGGTTCTGACCCCCGCACTAGCCTGATCGAGAAACAGGTGGCGCTCACCGAGACCGGTAACGTCGCCGTCGATGGACGCTCGTCGCGAACCAACATCGCAGGCGTCTTCGCGGCGGGCGATTTGATTGACCCCACCTATCGTCAGGCCGTTGTAGCCGCCGGTTCAGGCGCGGTGGCCGCGATGGACGCGCAGCACTTTATCGAGTCCGGCGCAAACGAGTAGTCGGCTAGAATTAAGCCTCAAACGATAGGAAAATCATGAGTGCTCGCGATGTAACAGCTGCAACCTTTGACGCTGAGGTGTTGCGCAACGGCAAGCCCGTGATTGTCGACTTCTGGGCACCCTGGTGTGGTCCGTGCCGCACGGTGTCCCCCATTCTCGACGCCATCGCCGAGGCACACGCCGACAAGATCGACATCGTCAAGCTCAACGTTGACGAATTCCCAGACCTCGCCATCGAATACAACATTCTTGGAATACCCGCGATGAAGGTCTTCAAGGGCGGAGAGGTTGTCAAGAGCATCGTGGGCGCTAAGCCCCGGCCCGCCCTCGAACAGGACCTCGCCGAGTTCCTCGCCTAGGCGCGTCTCACGTTCTGTGACGCTGTCGGTGACAGAAATCCCGCCGGCTCGTCCACCGGCCCGAATCATTAGTCGTCTGCCGAAACTCCGAGTGCGCCCGCAATTCGATTGAGGTCAGCGACGGTGGCAAAGTCAATCGTGATGGTGCCGTGCGTTCTGCCCACGGCAATCTTGACGCGGGTATCGAGCTTGTCTCCCAGTTTGCTCGCGATAGCCTCGAGGTGGTCGCGTCGGGTGCCCGGCTTGGGTATCGCTCTGTCGGGTTTGGGTTTGACGTTTCCCAGCGACACCGCGGCGGCTTCGGCGGCTCTAACCGAGAGTTCCTCATTGACGATCTTGGTCGCCAATCGTTCTTGGGCAGCGGCATCTGTCACGGACAGAATCGCTCGAGCGTGACCGGCTGACAGGACTCCCGCGGCGACTCGCTGCTGAACCTTAATTGGGAGCTTCAGGAGTCGAAGGGTGTTGGTGACCTGGGGACGCGAGCGCCCGATTCGCTTAGCGAGTTCGTCCTGCGTGATTCCAAAATCCGACAACAGCTGTTGATAGGCCGACGCTTCTTCGAGCGCGTTGAGATTTGCCCTGTGAAGGTTTTCGAGCAGAGCATCACGCAACATGTCCGCGTCTTTCGTGTCACGAATGACCGCGGGAATCTCCGTGAGGCCGACGGCCTTGGCTGCCCGGAGTCGCCGTTCCCCCATGACGAGTTCGTATGTGGCGTTGGTTCCCGTTCCACTGAGCGGTCGAACGACAATGGGTTGGAGCACGCCGAATTCACGAATGGAGTGTTCGAGCTCGGCCAGTTCTTCTGGGCGGAACTCCGTTCGTGGTTGCGCGGCATTTGGGATGACGTTGTTGGGGTTAATCAGTTGATATCGTGCGCCAGGAACATCTCGACTCGCTCCGGAACCGTCCTGCGGGAAAAACACGTCCACACCGCGATCCGACACGCTCGCTCCTCCGGTGGGGATCAACGCACCGATCCCGCGGCCCAATCCGGTTCGCTTTTCAGCCATGTCAGTACACTCCTCGTTCGGCAAACTCGATGGCCGCTTCGCGGTATGCGATCGATCCAACCGAATCGTAGTCATAGTCAATTACGGTCTGTTGAAAACTGGGCGCCTCAGAAACTCGGACAGAGCGGGGGATAACCGCCTTGAAGACGATGTCGGGAAAGTGTCGGCGGACCTCGTCGGCGACCTCCCTCGACAGGTTGGTTCGGTGGTCGTACATCGTCAACAGGACAGCGGAAATGCTGACGCGGGGGTTGAGGAAACGCTGAACCATCGAGATGTTATCCCACAGCATGGTGACGCCCTCCAACGCGTAGTACTCGGCTTGGATTGGAACGAAGACTTCGGTCGCCGCGGTCAAAGCGTTGACGGTCAGCAAGCCAAGAGAAGGTGGGCAATCTATGAAAATGTAGTGCGGAGCGTCGTCAACGGACGCCAAAAATTCCTCTAGGGCACGTTTCAGTCGAGTCTCGCGCGCCGATGCTGGAACCAGTTCAATCTCGGCGCCGGCCAGGTTGATGGTGGCCGGGACGCACCACAGGTTCGCGTTGCCAGGGCTCTGTTGTAGCACCGACTGAATCGACGCCGAGCCCAGAAGGACCTCGTAAATACCCGGGATCTTTGCGTGGTGGTCGATGCCGAGCGCCGTGGACGCGTTTCCCTGGGGGTCAAGATCGATAACAATCACCCGCGCACCCAGTCGTGCGAGGGCCGCCGCAATGTTGACGGTCGTTGTGGTCTTCCCCACCCCGCCCTTCTGGTTCGATAAGGCCACGATCCGGGTCTTGGCGGGAAGAGGAGCCACGCGGCGGGCGAGGGCATCACGCCTACGTGTGAGGTCCATGAGTTCGGTAGCGAGCGGTGTTGCGTCATCGTTAGACATCGCACACGCCCCTTTCCGGGAGTTGTTGCCGGCGTGGGGTTACCCCCGCGCGGTGATGTTTCACGTGAAACATCGAGGTGCCCAATCGGCTATTCAACAATAGCGGTGAACAACCTCGTCGGCTCGTCCACTGTACCTTCGCCGAGGACGCGGGATTCCGCCGCAGTGATGTTGTGGCGGACGAAGACGCTCGCTGCCTCGACGATCTCATCTTCCAATCTCTGCCCTTTGAGCAACGCCAATTGGCCACCGGGGACAACCAATGGTATCAAAAGTGGAATGAGGCCCTTGAGGGCCTTGACCGCGCGCGCAGTGACGACATCAAATGCCCATCTCGGGGCGAACTCCTCTGCCCGTCCTGTGAACACGGTGACGTTCGGCAAAGCGAGTGCCGCTACTTGTTCGTCAAGCCATCTGGTTCGGCGTTCTAGCGGTTCGATCAGCGTGACATCAATGTCGGGACGAATCATCGCAAGAACGAGACCGGGCAACCCAGCGCCACTCCCCACATCCGCGACAGCAGTGCGGCCACCAGAAACTCCTGCGGACGGAATTTCGGGGGCGAGAAGTGCGCAGTTGAGAATGTGCCGCGACCAGAGGCGCCGCGCTTCGTCCGGGCCGATGAGCCCACGCAATTCGCCGTGAGTTCCGAGGTCGAGCGCATACCGACGGACGCGATCTATTCCCGCTCCGCACAACTGTGCCGCGACAACAGGCTCCGGTTCAATCTCGGAATGTTTCACGTGAAACTATGCGCGGCTGATAACCGTGTGGCGGTCCGCGCCTTCGCCTTCGGAATGCGACGAGAACTCTCGCTCGCTTACGAAGTCGTGCACCAACTTGCGCTCATACGACGACATTGGGGGTAAAGCCGCCGACTGCGCACCTCCTTCAATACGTTCTATCGCTCGTTCAACCAAGCGCTCGAGCTCTTTAGAGCGGGCGTCCCGCGAGCCCGCGACGTCAAGAATTAGTCTCGAGAACTCTCCCGTTTTCGTGTGCACCGCGAGGCGGGTCAACTCCTGGAGCGCGGCCACCGTGTCGCCCCTGGTGAGGACCTTGAGATGGTCGCTATCCGTGGCAACAACCGAAACGTAGTCGCGGCCGTTCGAGTTCGTGATCTCGAGGTCTCCGTCAAGATCAGCGATGTCGAGAAGCCCCTCGATGTAATCAGCTGCGATGTCTGCTGCGTCTTTTGTCTCCGACATTATTTCTTTCCCTTTCCGCGCTTTGCGCGGTTCTTGCCCTTGGGTTGCTGGCGCTGTGCCGGCTTCGCTTCTTCGATTGCTGGCGACTCGATGACTATTCCCTTGCGAATGTTCTTCTTTTCCTGTCGGGCCTCCCACGCATAGAACGCCTCCGACCCCGCGGTCGGCATGTTGCGGATAACAACGAACTGCTGCCCCATCGTCCAGAAGTTAGACACGAGCCAATACATCATGACGCCGAGTGGAAACGCGAATCCCGAAAAGAGAAACACGAGGGGGAGGATATACAAGAGGATCTGCTGTTGCTTGTAGGTCGGGCTTTCCTTCATCGCCTTCGACATGTTTTTGGACATGATTTGTTTTTGCGTGATGAACTGCGACACCGTCATGAGAACGACCATGACTGCCGCGGTCCAGATAACAACCCAGTTTCCCCCCGCCGTCGACATCGCCGAGTGCAGAGGGGCGGAACCGAAGATCGTTGCCTCGCCGAAGTTAAGGGCGAGCGCAGGATTCATAAAGCCAATGCCGGCATCCCCGAGGGCGGCATTATTCAGTGTGGTGAACAGGCCAAAGAAGACGGGCATTTGAAAGAGGAGGGGGAGGCAGGACGAGAACGGTGAAGTCCCGTGTTTGCCGTATAACGCCATCGTCTCGCGAGTCATCGCCTCGCGCGAAAACTGATCGCGTTTCCCCTTGTATTTGTCCTGAATTCTTTTGAGGTCCGGGGCCACCTCGAGCATCTTGCGTTGGCTCTTGATCTGGCGCACAAAGAGTGGGATCAGCGCGGCGCGCACAACAAGCACCAAGCCGGTGATCGACAGGACCCAGGTCCACCCGTCGCTCGGGTTCATCCCCACTTGGGTCAAAACCCAGTGGAAGCCGACCAACAGAGCTTCGATTGCCCAGCGGAAGGGCCAGAGAATCATTCCAAGAATATCGGGCATCATTTTTCTTTCTTCTTCGGGGCTACGAATCCCGAGCGCGAGAGGGGGAAGTTACCGTCCATTCTGGCAGGTACATCGTCTATTCCACCACGTGCCCAAGGATTACAGCGCACAATGCGCCATACGGTCATCGCGCCCCCGTGGATAACGCCGAACTGTTGCACCGCTCCCAACCCATAAGCAGAGCAGGTTGGGTGGAACCGACACACGTCTCCGTAGAGCGGGGAGACAACCGCTCGCCACCCACGGATGAATGCGGTCAGAATGTTCCGGGGCAACAGGTAAAGCGACCACGCGATCACGGTCGCCCCCACGCGTCGGTTGCATCGTTGATTTCCGATTTCAGCTCCATGAAGCTCGGAACTGAACCCTCACATCGAAACCGAATGATGACGTCGCCGGTAAGGAGGCCCTCATCGATGAGTTTTCTCGTGATCGCGCGGGTCCGACGCCGAAGGGTATTTCGCACCACTGCATTGCCGCACTTGGCGGTAACGATAACGCCGACGCGGACTAGGTTGGCGGGGCGTCGATAAACGATGAGGTGTGCCGTAACTCGCTTGTCACCGCGACGAACTACCTGACGAAAATCGCCGGGCTCAACGATGCGGTTGTGACGGGACAGCACCGCGGAGGATTAAACAGTGATTTCGCTGCGGCCCTTGCGGCGGCGGGCGGCAAGAATCGCACGACCGGCACGCGTGCGCATACGCAAACGGAAGCCGTGAACCTTCGCACGACGGCGGTTATTGGGCTGGTAAGTACGCTTCGACATTTGTTCTCCTCGGCCAGTGGCCGGCACAGTCAGGTTGAGTAATTGCACACAGAAGCGCAACCTCAAAAGAATAGGGCACATTTCGGGGGTAGTCAAACCCGGTACCGCATAGTTTTCCACATTTGCGCCGGGGCTAATTGTGGACAGGTAATTGTGGCTAATATGGTGACTTATCCACAAGCGGGAAAAGTAGATGCCAAACAACGACAACCCTCTCGAAACCCTATGGCGAAACGTCGTCCATGAGGTTTCTCGTAGCGTGGAAGTTTCGCCACGAATATTGGCGGTTGTCGAGTCGGCGGTTCCGCAGGGAATCCTTGGCGAAACGTTGTATCTCGAGGTGGACTCCGATTTTGCGCGGGACATGATCGAGCAGCGCGCCCGCGACGAAATCCTGACTGGGCTCAACATGTTCGCCAGCGAGGAGCAGATGGTTACTAATTTCTCCATCGTCGTCAATCCCTCCCTGCGGGATACAGATGAAGAAGAGTCGTTCGATAACTCACCCTCCTACACTCCGATCGGGGCCTCAGTGGTTCCGGGGAACTCCGGTGAGGTTCGCCTGAATCCGAAGTACAACTTCGAGAGTTTCGTGATTGGGCCCTCGAACCGATTCGCGCATGCGGCAGCTCTGGCCGTGGCCGAGTCTCCAGCGAAGGCATACAACCCGCTTTTTATCTACGGCGGATCCGGCCTAGGTAAGACCCACCTCCTTCATGCGATCAGTCACTACGCCGAGGGGTTGTTCCCGAACATCAAGGTCCGGTACGTCTCCTCCGAAGAGTTCACCAACGACTACATCAACGCACTGGCACTGAGCCAGATGCAGAGTTTCAATCGACGATATCGAGAGGTGGATTTGCTGCTCATCGACGACATCCAATTCCTCGGAGGAAAAGACGCCACCCAGGACACGTTCTTTCATACCTTCAATACGCTTCACGAGCACGGGAAACAGGTTGTTATTACCAGCGACGTGCCCCCCAAACAGCTGTCTGGTTTTGAGCAACGTATGCGAAGCCGTTTTGGGTGGGGTCTCATCACGGATATCCAGGTTCCCGACCTGGAAACCCGAATCGCTATTCTTCGCAAAAAGGTGACGGCTGAAAATCTGGGTATCGGTGATGATGTTCTCGAGTACATTGCGTCAAAGGTGGCCACCAACATTCGTGAACTAGAGGGCACGCTGATCCGGGTCACCGCTTTCGCGAGCCTCAATCGTGTACCGATAGATTTGCCTCTTGTTCAAACCATTTTGAAAGACCTCATCACGCTCGAAGAGGGCGATGTTTCTCCCACTGACATCATCGAACACGTCGCTCGATACTTCGAGCTCTCGCTCGACGAGCTATACGGGAATTCCCGTGCCGCAGCGATTGCTCAAGCCCGCCAGATAGCGATGTACTTATGTCGCGAACTGACCTCGTTGTCTTTGCCAAAAATTGGGCAGCTCATCGGTAGGGATCACACCACCGTGATGTACGCGAACAACAAAATCGCTGAGTTGATGAAAGAGCGCCGGTCTGTCTACAACCAAGTGACGGACCTCACGCACATCATTAAACAATCGTCGAGGTAGTTCTGCAGCTTTTTCCTAACACCTCTGTGCATAGGTGTGTTTATTCCACAACAACTCGACGAAGTCTTGGGATAACTATTTTTATGAAAAGGAGGTACTGTTCTTGGTCCAACGATGTCAACAGTTTGCTGACAACTTCCACCGTTGTAGTTCCGCTACAGATATGACCAATGAGCAAGTTATCCACATATCCACCGGTGTTAAGACGATTACGGTACTTAACGAAAACAACGCGAGATCGATAACCAACCCACTTTTTGCCCGTCGCCCGTGTGTGACACAATAAGAAACCAAACATATGTCGAGAGGTGTGTCGTGAAATTTCAAGCCAACAAGGATGTCCTATCACAGGCCGTCATTTTTGTGACAAAGCTACTCACGTCTAAGAACACCAACCCGACCCTGTCCGGGGTTCGCATCGATGTAGCCGACGGTGGTGTCACTTTTGCCTCGTTTGACCATGACGTTTCAACACGTACGACAATTGACGGTGATGTCAGCGCTACTGGATCTGTACTTGTTTCGGGAAAACTTCTTGCCGATATCGTCACACGCCTTCCCGGAGACACCGTTACGGTTTCACTCCACGAAACCAAGCTGATCGTCGCATCCGGTACTTCCAAGTTCAATATGTCGGTTATGCCACTCAATGAATATCCGAACCTTCCGGAGATTCCAGCTGCTATCGGTAGTTTCGACGGAGAGCAACTAGCCGAGGCAATTGCGCAGGTTGGTGTCGCGGCCCTCAAAGATGATGGCCAGCCAGCGATTATGAATATTTCTGTAGAGCTTACTTCTGAGACGATTTCGTTCACCGCGACAGACCGCTACCGAATCGCGTCGCGTGACGTCAAGTGGGCGGCGACCGGAATCACCGAACCAACACAGATCCTGGTGCCGGCTCGGGTGCTCATCGAAGCGGGAAAAATGTTTCAGGCTGAGCAAACAGTGACGATGTCTCTCCTCTCCGGCGGGGACCGCGAACTCGTAGCTATTTCGGCCGGCAACCGGGTCGTGACGTCGTCGTTAGCGAAAGGGTCATTTCCCAAGGTTCGGGGATTGCTCGACGAAAAGGGTGGCGGGGCTGCTTACGCGATCGTGTTGTCATCTGACCTGATTGATGCAACCCGGCGTGTGTCGCTCGTACTCGAACGAGATGGCGCCATCAAATACTCGTTTTCTAAAGACGGGGTGCTCCTGGAAACAAGCGCCGCTGAAACGGCCAGCGCCCAGGAAACCGTGGACGCCCATCTCGTCGGTGATGACGTATTTGTGTGGCTCAAACCACGACTAGTGATCGACGGGGTCGCCGGCGCACACAGTGAATTTGTGCGGTTAGGGTTCACGCCGTCGTCCGACCCGGTTAAGGCAGGCCCAGTGCTTTTTACTGCCCACTCATCGAAGGATTCGGAGGCGATCGAACAGGCTTACCGGTACCTCATGCAGCCGAACCTGCTCAATCGGTAGGACATGAGAATTATCTCCGCTGAACTCATCGGTTGGCGGAACTATGAGCACCAGTCGCTCGAGTTCGAGAGCTCACCTACGCTTCTCGTTGGGTCTAATGGTCAAGGGAAAACAAACTTTGTCGAGGCGCTGATTTATTCCGCCATGGGGCACTCGCACCGCACGGCAAGCGATGCAATCCTTGTGAAGAACGGTTCGTCCGAAGCGATTATTCGGATGACTGTCCAGCACGACACACGCCGCCTCGCTGTCGATTTGCGCGTGACGGGCTCTGGAGCGAACACCATTCGCGTGAATGGGACTGTGACGAAACGGCGCGAACTCGCGCGGCTGTTACCACTCGTATCGTTTGCGCCGGAAGACATGGATCTCGTGCGAGGTGAACCTGAGCACCGAAGAATGTTTCTCAATGACCTCGTGGCGGAGGCATCGCCAGCACTGGCGGGCGACATTGCCGACTACGATCGCGTTTTGCGACAGCGAAACACCCTCCTGAAATCTCTTCGCTCTACACCAGCGGCGCCACCCGAAACCCTTCACACCTGGACGGATGCCCTCATTGGTCTTGCCACGCGAATAATGGTGGCGCGGCGGCACCTAATTAATGATTTATCTCCCCGCTTGAGCGCGCACTATAAGGCGATTGCCTCGTCGGCTGACTGTGTATCGGTCACGATGTCTGAGTCGATTCCTGACAACACGGCCGAGCCTGATATCGCCGTCACCCTGCGGACGTTGTTTCACGTGAAACAACGGGACGAGATAGATCGCGGGTCTACCCTGTTCGGACCGCATCGCGACGACATGTCGATCGTCCTTAATGACCTGCCTGCCCGAACCCACTCCAGCCAAGGGGAAGCGTGGTCGTGCGCGTTGTCGTTGCGCTTGGCCCAGGTGGATATCGTTCGCCGCGGTTCGATTGCCGGCGACCCGGTCGTGGTGCTCGACGACGTCTTCTCCGAACTTGACGCGGGCCGCCGGGACAGGCTCGGTGAACACCTTTCAGGAATAGAGCATGTCATTATCACCGCCGCCGATGTCGCAACAATCCCAGCGTCCCTTGTCGGCCGACAACACACCGTTCTTGACGGGAGGATTGATGCCTGAATCACCGGTCAACTCAAACGAGGCCATCCGCTTTTTTGGACACTTGGTCGAAGTTTTCTCTGGACGTAAGCGCCGCCACAACTCGGTCGTCACCGAGCAAAAGGGCTCGCTCCCGTTTGAGAAGGGACGGGACCCGAGGTTAATCGGTTCGATAATCTCTCGAACAATTACCGAACGTGGTTGGGGCCCATTCTTGTCGCGCGAATCCGTGCTCGACCAGTGGGAAGCCATCGTCGGAGTCGATGTCGCGGCTCACACTGTTCCCGAGATCGACGAGGACCTTGTCACCGTCCGATGTGACTCCTCGGCCTGGGCGACAAACCTTCGGCTAATGCGCCACGAGATTCTCGCAGAAATACTTGCCAGATTCCCGGATTCGGGTATCGAGAAAATCTCTGTGGTTGGACCTGGTGTCCCCAACAAAATTAGGGGTCCTCGTAGCGTGAAATGGCGCGGTCCGCGAGACACTTACGGATAAGCCACTTGATTTGGCCATGCGCGCGAAAAAGGCGCGCACAGGCGCGAATTTCCCGTCTCGCGGGCGCCTTTCGCGGTAGACTTGAACCCACAGGATGGGCCTCACGGGGTGCCACAGAGGAGTTCTAATGGCCGAGCCGAAACCGAAGGCAAATCTCAATGATTACGGAGCCGAGAATATCCAAGTTCTCGAGGGCCTCGAAGCCGTGCGCAAGCGTCCGGGAATGTACATCGGGTCGACAGGGGAACGCGGTCTGCACCACCTCGTCTACGAAATCGTCGACAATTCTGTCGATGAAGCCCTAGCCGGTCACTGTTCTCTCATCCAGATCACGATTCTTCCGGATGGCGCTATTCGCTGTATCGATAACGGCCGCGGCATTCCGGTTGATATGCACCCGACCGAAGGAAAATCGACGGTTGAGGTGGTTCTCACAATCCTTCACGCCGGCGGAAAATTCGGCGGCGGCGGATACGCCGTCTCGGGCGGACTTCACGGCGTCGGCTCGTCGGTCGTGAACGCCCTCTCAAGCCGCCTCGACGTTGCTGTTAGCCGGCAGGGAAATGTATATACCCAAACCTTCCATGACGGAGTACCGGTCAAGCCGCTCAAAAAAGGTGAAGCGACCGACTCGACGGGCACAACAATCACCTTTTGGCCCAACGCCGAAATTTTCGAAACGACCGACTTCGATTACGAGACTCTTCGAACCCGATTCCAACAGATGGCGTTTCTCAACAAGGGTCTTCGAATCGACCTGACCGACGAACGTGCCTCGGACCGACACGACTCATTTTGTTATGAGCGCGGTCTCATGGACTACGTGGAGTATCTCAACTCCGCGAAAAAAATCGAGGTCATTCACCCAGAGATCATCGGACTGGAGTCCGAAGACAAGGCCCGGACAATTTCGCTGGAACTTGCGATGCAATGGACAAATGCTTACTCCGAGAGCATCCACACCTATGCCAACACGATCAACACCCACGAGGGTGGAACTCACGAAGAGGGCTTCCGCGCCGCATTGACGACACTGATTAATAAGTACGCGCGGGACAAGGGAATTCTCAAGGAAAAGGACGAGAACCTGTCGGGCGAAGATGTGCGCGAAGGATTGACAGCGGTCATCTCGGTCAAACTCGCCGAACCGCAGTTCGAAGGCCAGACGAAGACAAAGCTGGGCAACACTGAGGCCAAGTCTTTTGTCCAGAAAGCTGTCGGTGACAAACTAGGCGATTGGTTCGATAGCCACCCAGCCGAGGCGAAGGAAATCATTCGAAAGGCAATTCAGGCCTCTGCCGCTCGCATTGCAGCTCGAAAGGCGCGGGAACAAACCCGCCGTAAAGGCCTACTCGAATCCGGTGGAATGCCGGGCAAACTGAAGGACTGCCAGTCCAAAGATCCATCGCTTTCGGAAATCTTCATTGTCGAGGGCGACAGCGCGGGGGGATCAGCCGTTCAGGGCCGTAACCCAGAGACTCAAGCAATTTTGCCGCTGCGCGGAAAAATCCTCAATGTCGAAAAAACGCGGCTTGATCGCGCCCTCGGTAACGCGGAAATCCAGGGCATGATCACGGCTTTCGGTGCTGGTATCGATACAGAGTTTTCATTGGAAAAAGTCCGGTACCACAAAATTGTGCTGATGGCCGATGCCGACGTTGATGGTCAACACATCACCACCCTCTTGCTCACTGTTCTGTTCCGGTACATGCGCCCCTTGATTGACGCAGGATTTGTGTACCTCGCACAGCCACCGCTGTATCGACTGAAGTGGAGCAATCATGCGCATGAATACGTGTATTCCGATCGTGAACGTGACGCACGCATCGAATCTGGAACAACCGCCGGACAAAAACTGCCTAAAGAAAACGGAATCCAGCGTTACAAGGGTCTTGGAGAAATGAACCACCAAGAACTGTGGGACACGACGATGAATCCGGATTCGCGAACGCTGTTGCGGGTCACCCTGAGTGACGCCGCTATCGCTGACACCGTCTTCTCGACGCTCATGGGCGAAGACGTCGGTGCGCGACGCACATTTATCCAGCAAAACGCCAAGGATGTTCGATTCCTCGACATCTAGGGATCGACTGATAAGGACACCGCGACATGACCGACGAGCCAAAAGAACGGATTGAACCAGTCGATCTCCAGATGGAGATGCAGCGTTCGTATCTCGATTATGCGATGAGCGTTATCGTCGGACGAGCGTTGCCTGACGTCCGCGACGGTCTCAAACCTGTCCACCGACGAGTGATCTATGCGATGTACGACGGTGGCTACCGACCGGACAAGTCGTTTTCGAAGTGTTCTCGTGTTGTTGGCGATGTCATGGGCCAATTCCACCCCCACGGAGATACGGCAATTTATGATGCGTTAGTTCGGCTCGTTCAACCGTGGAGCCTCCGTTATCCACTCGCATCGGGGCAAGGTAACTTTGGCTCTCCCGGAAACGATGGCGCGGCCGCACCTCGATACACCGAGACTCGAATGGCGCAGCTCGCGATGGAAATGGTTCGTGATATCGACGAGAACACTGTTGATTTTCAGGACAACTACGATGGGCAGACCAAAGAACCTTCGGTTTTACCGAGCCGTTTCCCCAACCTGCTGGTCAATGGATCGGTCGGTATCGCAGTGGGTATGGCGACGAACATTCCGCCGCACAACCTTCGCGAAGTCAGTGAGGCTGCGCTATGGCACCTCGCCAATCCCACCGCATCACGCGACGAACTGCTCGACGCGATTCTTCAACGGGTTAAGGGACCGGACTTTCCGACCGGTGCGTTGATTGTTGGGACGACGGGAATCGATGAGGCTTACCGAACCGGGCACGGATCGATCACCATGCGCGCAGTCGTCGAAACCGAAGAAATCCACGGTCGCACCTGTCTGGTAATCACCGAACTTCCTTACCAGGTCAACCCCGACAATCTTGCGATGAAGATCGCCGACCTCGTCAAGGAGAACAAACTCCAGGGCATCGCGGATATTCGCGACGAATCGAGCGGTCGCACCGGTCAACGACTCGTTATCGTCCTCAAGCGCGATGCCGTGGCCAAGGTAGTGCTCAACAATCTTTACCGGCAGACCCAATTGCAAGACAACTTCGGCGCGAACATGCTCGCGATTGTGGACGGGGTTCCTCGAACCCTCCCCATCGACCAATTCATCACGTATTGGGTCGAACACCAAGTCAGTGTCATTGTGCGACGCACCCAGTTCCGTCTTGATAAGGCCGAGGCCGACGCGCACATTTTGCGCGGTTACTTGAAGGCCCTCGACGCTCTCGATGCGGTCATCGCGCTGATCCGCAAATCACCCACAGTGGATGAAGCAAAAGAAGGGCTGATTAAACTTCTTGCTCTGGACGAAATCCAGGCGATGGCTATCCTCAACCTGCAACTTCGACGACTCGCCGCGCTCGAGCGCCAGAAGATCATGGATCAGGCTGCGGAAATTGAATTGCAGATTGCAGAGTTCACGCGAATCCTCGCGGACGACGAGGTACAGCGCGGAATCATCAGCTCTGAACTGACCCAAATCGTTGAGAAATACGGCGACGACCGGCGCACGGCGATTGTTCCAAGCGAAGGTGATCTGCGTAACGAAGACCTCATCCCGGAAGAAGAAATTGTCGTCACGGTTACGCGCGATGGTTACGTCAAGCGCACTCGAAGTGACAACTATCGCTCTCAAAACCGCGGCGGCAAGGGAATCAAGGGCGCCAAACTGCGTGCCGACGACGTCGTACAACACTTCCTGGTCACCACCACACACCACTGGCTCTTGTTCTTCACGGACAAGGGCCGCGTGTATCGCGCGAAAGGATTCGAGGTCACCGAGGCTGCGCGTGACGCTAAAGGTCAGCACATCGCCAACCTGCTCGCGCTCTTGCCCGGAGAATCGGTCGCACAAATACTCGACGTCCGAAACTATGCGGCCGCGGAATATCTTGTTCTCGCAACCGGAAAGGGACTGGTCAAAAAGTCGAAACTCACCGACTATGACACCAACCGAACGGGCGGGGTCTTTGCCATCGATCTTGCGGTGGAAAAGGGCAAGGACGGTAAGCCCATACTCAATGACGAGGGCCAACCGACGTATCTCGACGCAGTGGTATCTGCGATGTTGGTCAATTCCGACAGTGAGATTTTGCTCGTATCCAAAGCGGGAATGTCACTTCGCTTCGTAGCGAACGACGCCAGCCTGCGCCCAACCGGTCGAAAGACGGCGGGCGTCAAGGGGCTCTCACTTCGCACCGGTGACGAGTTGCTTTCGGCGGCGGTTGTTTCTGACGTCGGATACGTTTTTGTCGTCACCGAGAGCGGGTTCGCGAAACGCACCGAGGTGAGCCAATACCGTGTTCAAAACCGCGGCGGAATCGGCATCAAGGTCGCGAAACTGACGGACGAACGCGGTGGATTAACCGGCGGCCTCATTGTTGATGATGGTGACGAGGTTCTTGTCATCATGGAAGGCGGAAAGGTCGTACGTTCGAGTGTCGATGGCGTTCCCGCCAAGGGCCGGGACACCATGGGCGTTGTGTTCGCCCGCCCCGACGAAGGAGATCGAATACTCGCAATCGCTCGGAACGTCGAGCGTAATCTAGACTCGATAACAGAAATGGATTCGCCGGAACCGGACGAATCAGACATGACAGAAACGGAAGACACCGACCATGAGTAGAGAATCCGCAGAAAAGCAGGTTCGGCTTCGCCTCGTTCACATTGACTTTTGGTCGGCGACAAGAAACTCCTTCATCGTGTCGCTGACGCTTTCGCTGGTCTTTGGCGTGGTCAACATTCTGGGGTGGCTCATTTTCACCGTCCTCGGAGTCGTTGACACCTTGAATGGCATCGTGAGCTCGATCGTCGGAATTGATTTCATGGGGCTGACCAACCTCATGTCGTTCCCGTCGGTCATCGTCTTCACCCTGATCCAGATCATCGCGAGCATTGTG
>CALPQP020000003.1 GCA_943325745.2 Gulosibacter massiliensis | reverse complement strand
CGGAGGATTGGTTCCCGCCGGGAGATCAAGCGCAAAGGCGCGGAGTGACGGGTAGGTGTACCACGCCTTGTCCGGGTCGCCCAGAATCCACTTGATTCTGTCGTCGTCGTACCCAATGCCGATTACAAAGTCTTCACGTCCCGACAGAACGAGTTGGTTCTTCTGCTTCCAATACGTCGCCGCATTGTTATGGAACCAGTCGTCTCCCTGTCGAACGAACGCGCTGGGGTCATCACCGCCCTGGATCATCGCCTTTCGCACGATGTCAGCGACATCCCACGTTTCCAAAACATCACCGTTCACATCGACTTCGATGACGTCCGATTCGACGTCGGGAGACTTGTCAAATTCGAGAAGCATTCCCTTTCGACCCGGGTCGATGTTGTGGTGGAAATTGGAGTAGCCGGCCGCCGAGTAATTCCCCACCGAAGCGTAGTCACCGAACGGTGTGATTTTGTAAAGGTCGCTACCGTTTCCTACATAAAAATTGTTCTGGAAGAACGTCGAGCCCTGTTGAGCACCCCCGGCGGTACCAACCCACCTAATGTTTCCGTCAATGTCCATCACAATGGGGTGCGCCCCGCACGCCCAGGCCTTGAGCATGAAGAACGAATAGTCAAGTTTCACCGTCGTTGACGGGCTCACCACCTTGGTAGCCCCCGCCAGCGTGTCTCGGCACGAACTCGACCATTCGGACGACGTGAGCTCGTGGCTCAGCGTCGCTGTGCGCCCCTTCCACGATTTCACCGTGATGACGACAGTGTTGTCGTAGTCATCGTAAAGTCCAAACAGAGGAATCGTGACCGTCGTGGAGTCGCTGAAATAACTGTTGCGATCCAAATACTGTCGAGTGAAAGTGGCACCAACAGCCTCAGACAACGTTCCGGGTTTCGGCTCGATGCGAAACGAGAAGGAATGGGCGTTTCGAGGGACGCCCGAGACCGTGATGTCCCCGATGAAAGGGGTGGAACCCACCGACGCAGACTCGAAAACGAGCGGAGAGGGCGCGGCATGGGCCACGCCGTTGCCAACGGAAACGTCCGAAATTCCGGCTAACACTATTCCGGTGACAAGAACTATGGCAATTCGAGCGGTTTTTTTGCGCATTCGCCAAGACTACCTAAGTTCGTGAGGTTTTTTTCGCCCATTCGCTCAGCCTCCATAAGGGCAAACAATAAACTGAGCAACGTGACACTCCCCAAAATCATCCTCTACTACGCGTTCGCACCGGTCGCCGATCCGCCGGCGGTCGTTTTGTGGCAACGCGCGTTATGTGCTCAGCACGGGCTCAAAGGTCGAATCATCGTGTCGAAGCATGGAATCAACGGAACCGTTGGGGGCCCGATGGGCGAGGTCAAGAAGTACGTCCGCGCGACCAAGCAGTATCCCGGATTCGGGACGATGGACGTGAAGTGGTCAGAGGGAACGGGTGATGATTTCCCGCGGCTGAGCATCAAGGCACGCCCGGAACTCGTCGCGTTCTCTTCCCCCGACGAGATAGTCGTCGGCGAAACCGGTGTTCTCAACGGGGGGCAGCACCTCACCCCCCGACAGGTGAACGACCTCGTGGCGGAACGCGGTGACGATGTGGTGTTTTTCGACGGACGGAACACGTTCGAGGCCCGAATCGGGAAGTTCAAAAACGCGGTCGTTCCCGACGTTCGAACGACTCATGATTTCATCACCGAACTCGACAGTGGCAAGTACGACCACCTCAAGAGCAAGCCGATCGTGACGTACTGCACGGGCGGGGTGCGATGCGAGATCCTCAGCGCGGCGATGCTCAATCGCGGATTCTCTGAGGTCTATCAAATCGAGGGCGGAATCGTTCGATACGGCGAGGCCTACCGCGACAAAGGGCTGTGGGAGGGGTCGCTGCACGTATTCGACGAGCGCATGACTGTCAATTTCAGTGTCGACGCCGCGGTCATCGGGAGGTGCGACGTGTGTGGTTCGGCGACATCGACGATCGTCAATTGTGAGAACCTCGATTGCCGCCATCGCGCAGTGATCTGCGCGTCATGCCTGGATAACCCGGCCAATCTCGAATGCGACGGACGTCACGCCGACCAGAAACCAACGGGCGAGGTCGGCTAGGCCGTATACGCCGACATCAGGAAGTCGGAGAGCGTGTCGCGTTCATCGCTGGCGATGAATGCCGCATTGAC
Source organism: Gulosibacter massiliensis (assembly GCA_943325745.2). GTDB lineage: Bacteria > Actinomycetota > Actinomycetes > Actinomycetales > Microbacteriaceae > MWH-TA3. The sequence goes on along the minus strand of CALPQP020000003.1, from coordinate 14,416 downwards.
GGCATTCAGTTGCCACTGCAGGGCATCCTCGAGGTCGTAGCCGAACGTTTCGGCAAGATTGGTAATCTCACGGGACAGGCTCGTTCCGCTCATCAGTCGATTATCGGTATTCACGGTCACGGCGAACCCGAGTTGGTAGAGCATCTCGAACGGGTGCTCGTCGATTGTCGAGCCAAAGCGGCTAAACGCGTTCGTGTGGACGTTCGACGTTGGGCAGATTTCGAGCGCGATTCGGCGGTCTCGAACCCACTCGGCGAGCGGGCCGAGTGTGACGTGGGTCCCCGCTCCGTCGTTCTCGATGGACAGGTCATCCGTGATTCGAACTCCATGCCCCAAACGCAATGCGCGCCCGTCAATCAGCGCGCCTTCGATGCTGAGAAGACCGTCGGCCTCTCCTGCGTGAACGGTGCGGGGAACCCAGGCCGCGTCAAGTTTCGCGAATGCCGAGGCTAGTCTCGACACCGGAAACCCTGCCTCGGGGCCAGCGATATCGAAGCCAACAACTCCACGTGCGCGATATTCGATCGCAAGGTCGGCAATCTCGTCGGCACGGTCCGCCTGACGCATCGCGCACAGCAATTGCCCGATGCGGGCAACTCGACCGACCGCGCGACCCCCCGAGACCGCTGTATCGATTCCGCGCTGGACGGCGTCGATCGCGTCGCGCATGTCGAGACTGTTCTCGACGTGCAATTCCGGTGCCCATCGAACCTCGCCGTAGACGACACCGTCCGCGATGAGATCCTCGACGAATTCCTTTGCGATTCGTTCGAGGTTCTCGGCCGTTTGCATGACGGACAGCGTCACCGAGAACGTGGCGAGATAATCGACCAGGTTCCCCGAGTCGGCGTTGGATCGAACCCACTCATTCAACTCGTCCGGTGTCAGGCGCGGAATCTCGATGCCTCCCGTCGCGGCCAGTTCGACGATGGTCGATGGTCGAAGCCCGCCATCGAGGTGATCGTGTAGAGAGATCTTGGGGAGCGACTCGACCGTGATGTCGGTACCGGGGAACAGGTGGGTGGTTCCGTCCCCAGGCGTTACCTGGGGAAGTCCGATGCGACTCATCCGGTGATGACCTCGGCGATGAGTGGGCCGCGGTCGATGACGCTTTCGCCGATTTCCCAACCACCGTCGAGAGCTTCCAGCGCACGGTCAAAACGCGCGGAATCGTTCGCCGACAGGGTGAATACAACGTCACCCTTTTTCACCGTGGCACCCGGCTTGACGGCGAGGTCAATTCCCGCTGCGTGGATCACGGGGTCTTCTTTGCGCGCGCGTCCAGCCCCAAGGCGCCAGGCGGCAATTCCGAACGGAAGCGCGTCCATACGAGACACGACTCCGTCGCGCGTCGCGGTCACAACATGGCTTTCCGAGGCGACGGGAAGCGCCGCGTCGGGGTCACCGCCCTGAGCGCTCACCATCGAACGCCACGAATCCATCGCTTTGCCGTTGTCAAGATTAGCGCCGACATCGACGCCCGTCATTCCCGCGAGTTCAAGCATGTGTTCGGCCAGCGTCACCGTGACCTCTACTACATCGGCCGGCCCGCCCCCGGCGAGCACCTCGACGGATTCCCGAACCTCGTTCGCATTTCCGATCGCGAGGCCGAGCGGAGTGTTCATGTTGGTCAGAACCGCCCTGGTTGCGACGCCTGCATCGTTTCCGATGCGGACGAGGACGTTGGCGAGTTCCTTCGCACGCTCAAATTCACTCATGAAAGCGCCATTGCCGAACTTGACATCGAGAACAAGTGACGACGTTCCCTCGGCGAGCTTTTTGCTCATGATGCTCGAGGCAATCAGGGGAATCGCTTCGACCGTTCCCGTGATGTCGCGCAGCGCGTACAACTTCCGGTCGGCGGGCGCAAGGCCGGAACCCGCTGCACAAACAACTGCTCCGACCTTTTCGAGTTGTGCCAGCATTTCGGCGTTCGACAGGTCAGCACGCCACCCTGGGATGCTCTCGAACTTGTCCAATGTTCCGCCCGTGTGTCCGAGTCCGCGACCCGACAGTTGCGGCACCGCAAGCCCGAAACTCGCGACCAACGGCGCCAGCGGAAGTGTGATCTTGTCGCCGACTCCACCCGTCGAGTGCTTATCGGTCGTGACTTTCGAAAGGCCCGAGAAATCAAGGCGTTCGCCCGAGTTCACCATTGCGGCCGTCAGATCATTGATCTCGGTGGACACCATGCCACGCAGGAAGATCGCCATCGTCATCGCCGACATTTGCTCATCGGCCACATATCCGCGGGTGTAGGCATCGACCAGCCACCCGATTTGCGCGGCTGACAGTTCGCCGCCGTCACGTTTAATTTTGATGAGGTCGACCGCATCAAACGGTTCAATGGCGGTCATTCGCATCCTTCACACGTAGTTGCCGAAGCGGGATCGGTAAGGGAGTAGGCATCCAGTTCCCGTGGACCGAAGGCGTCGGGCAGGACCTGGTCAATTGTTCGCACACCTGAGACGGTCTCGAGAACCATTCCCGGCGCCGAGTGTTCGAACAATAACTGGCGGCAACGGCCGCACGGCATCAGAACGTCGCCGTGACCGTCGACACACGTGAACGCAACAAGTTTGCCGCCCCCCGACATTGCCAGAGCACTGACGAGCGCACATTCGGCGCAGAGACCAACCCCGTAGCTCGCATTTTCGACGTTACAGCCGCTGACGATTCGCCCATCGTCAACAAGTGCCGCCGCGCCGACGGGAAAGTTGGAATACGGCGCATAGGCCTTTCCCATTGCCTCGTTTGCCGCGGTCCGAAGTGCGTCCCAGTTGATTTCTGACACAGTTACCCCTTGATATACGGTTTTCCGGTAGCCGCCGGAGCTCGAACTCGTCCAACGAATCCGACGACGGCGATGAGCGTCACGACATACGGAACAATCGTGATGAAGTCGGTGGGGATTCCCGGGCTGACCTGGTTCGCCCAGATTCGCAACACGATCGAGAATCCGAACAACAACGCGGCCGCCGCGGCCGAGAAGGGGTGCCATCGACCGAGAATAACCACCGCCAGCGCGATGAAGCCCTGTCCGCCGGACATGTTCCGGCCAAACGCACCAACCGCGCCGATGGTCAGTGCGGCACCGCCGAGCCCGGCGACCAAGCCTCCGATCGTCACCCACCAGAAACGAGTTACTGCGACGTTGATACCGACCGTGTCGGCCGCGAGCGGGTGCTCACCGACCGCTCGCGCCCGAAGCCCAAGGCGGGTCTTGAACAGGATGAACCACAGCGTGGGGATGATCAGGTACGCAAGATAGGTCGTGATCCGCGCCTCGAACAGTGCGGGGCCGATGATGGGGATTAGCGACAAACCCGGGATGGGAATGATGGGAAAGGTGCCCGGGAAGTTAGAGTTTTGCCCGTCGTTGGACAACCACTGGGCATACAAGAAGTTGGTGATTCCGAGCACGAGAACGTTGAGCACCACACCCACGATTATCTGGTCGACCAGGTATTGAATCGAAAACACCGCGAGAACCATCGACAGTAAAGCGGCGCCAATCATCGCGACAACGAGCCCGAGGTACAGGTTGTCGGTGGGGGAGCCAACCACCGCGGCCAGGAACGCACCCGTGAGAAGTTGGCCCTCGATTGCGATATTGACGACACCGACGCGCTCGGACATGATTCCACCCATCGCCCCGAGGGCGAGGGGAACGGCGAGCACGACGGCGTTACCGAGAATGAACGCGAAGGGAAGCGTGTTTCCGGCCGCAAGCCACGCCAGCAGCGCGACAACGGCAAGCAAACCGAAAACAAGGGTGAGCCACAATGGTGTCACCCGTTTGCGTTGAGCGAGCACGAACGATACAGCGGCGATCGCCACGAGGATCGTGCCGAGGACGAGGCCGACGACGTTCGACGCGACGAGAAAGTCGGGAAGGTGGATGAGGTCTTCCTCTTTGGACCACTGGAACGCAACGATGTCCGTTTTGCCGACGAAACCGAAAGCCACCAAAACAAATAGCGCGAACGCGGCCATCAGGTATGGCGTCTTCTTGGAGACCAATGCATCTACTTGTGAAAACAATCCTGGAGTCACGACGGTGCTCATTTCGGATCACCCTTCGTGGTCAGTTTCTGCCACCAGTCCGTGATGACCGTGGTCTTTTGAGGCGGGGGCAGTCGGAATATCGCGCGAACGAGGGGCGGTGCGGCGATGAACAGAACAATGAATCCCTGGACAACCCCCGTGATCTCAGGCGACAGCCCGATGACCTGCATTTGTGGCGCTCCGGCCTTGAACGCGCCGAACAGAAGTCCCGCGAGTAACACGCCGGGTGCGGTGGAGGACCCGAGCAGAGCCACGGTGATGGCGTCGAATCCGATGGTGCCGTCGATGTCGGGAGTGAGTCCCGCACGAACACCGAGCGCCTGGTTGGCGGCAGCGAGCCCGACGAAGGCACCCGAGACGGCCATTGCTAGCACGAAAGTGCGCTCAACGTTGATTCCGGCCGTGCGGGCGGCATCAGCATTGTGGCCGACCATGCGGAAGCGGAATCCGATGGTCGAGCGCTCCATGAGCCACCAGTAGACGACGACACCGACGATGGCGAGGATGAATCCTGCGTGGAGAGTGAATTCCGGGCCAAGCAAGAGCGGTAACTGTGCGCTTTCGGCCGGGGCGTCCGATTTGGGCGTTCCCCCGCCGTCCGCTTCGCGAAGGAGTTCCGGGCTACGGAAGAAGAAAGTGAGGATCCCAGCCGCAATGTAGTTAAGCATGATGGTCACAATCACTTCGTGTGCGCCGGTTCGTGCTTTCAGGAATCCTACGACGGCACCATACGCCGCCGCGCCCAGAATGGCGACTAGAACCGCGACGATGAGGTGAACTCCCCACGGGAGTTCCACTCGTGTCGAAATCCAGGTAGCCCACAGTGCCCCAAACAATAACTGTCCACTCGCACCAATGTTGAACAATCCCACTCGGAACGCGAGAGCGACCCCCAAACCCGAGGCGATAAGCGGACCGGCGAAACGCAGTGTCTCGGTCATCGGCCGAATGGAGGCCTCAAAACTATCCGCCTTGTAGTTGTAAATCGAGCCACGGAACAGCGCCGAATACCCCTCCGCGATCGCGGTCCACGCCGCGCCCAGCGCGTCGGCGGGGCGCGAAGTCAAATACTGTGCCGCAGCCAGGAATTCTTCGCTCGAGAACACCATGAAGATTGCCCCGATGACGAACCCTGCAACGACAGACAACAAGGCTCGCGCCGCGCCACCCGACATGATTTCTCGAATCACGGCGGCACCGCGGCCCACAACCGGGGCGTCTGTTCCGTAACTCATACGGTTGCTCCCGCCATCATTCGTCCCAGTGTCTCTCGTGACGTTTTCGCATCGACAATTCCGACGATGCGGCCGCGATACATCACGGCAATGCGATCCGCAAGAGACGTGACTTCATCCAATTCGGTTGAAATGATGACCACCGGCTTGCCCGCCTCGCGCGTGGCGATAATGCGGTCGTGGATAAATTCAATCGAGCCGACGTCGACACCGCGCGTTGGTTGCGACGCAATCAATAGGTTGAGTTCGCGGCTGAGCTCTCGGGCCACGACGACTTTCTGTTGATTTCCACCACTGAGTTTCTTGGCGAGCGTGACCTGTGACGGGGTGCGCACGTCATAGGTGTCAATCAGTTCCGCGGCGATGCGTTCACGATTGGCAAAGTCAATAGTGAGACCCTTGGCGAAGGGTGGGCCGTACGAGCGGTTGATCATAAAGTTTTCGGCGATCGTGAAATCCCCCACGAGGCCGTCTTTGGATCGGTCTTCGGGGATGTACCCGACCCCGGCGTCGATGACCTCGCGCACGCTCGAGTGGGTAATGTCCATCTTTCCAAGGTGAATCGACCCTGCACTCGGGGTTCGCAAGCCGACAAGAGCCTCGGCCAGTTCGGTCTGCCCGTTTCCCTGAACACCGGCAATCGCCAGAACCTCGCCCGCGTGAACCTCGAAGGAAATACCGTCCACGACCTTGTTGTTCCTATCGCCAACGACGGTCAGTCCCGTGACAGAAAGCCCAGCCTCGCCGCGCTGGGGAGCCTTTTTGGTGACAGCCAAATCGACGGCGCGCCCGACCATCATGGTGGCGAGCGTCGCGGCGGAGTCCGTGGGTTTTGCTTCGCCGACAACGGCACCAAGGCGGATGACCGTGATGCGATCGGAGACGGCCTGCACTTCGCGCAACTTGTGGGTGATGAATACGATGGAGGTCCCCGCCTTGGCGAGACCCTTCATAATTCCCATGAGTTCATCGGTTTCCTGTGGGGTCAATACCGCGGTGGGTTCGTCCAACACGAGAACCTTGGCGTCGCGGGCGATAGCCTTGATGATTTCAACACGTTGTTGAGCACCGACGGGCAGGTCCTCGACCAACGCGTCCGGGTCAATCTCAAAGCCGAATCGGTCAGAGATTTCCCGCACGAGTTTGCGAGCGGTGTCGAGGTCGAGCGTGTCAAGGATTCCCGTGGGCTCATGACCAAGCACCACGTTCTCTGCGACCGTAAACACGGGAATCAACATGAAGTGTTGGTGGACCATCCCAATACCGGCCGCCATCGCGTCGCCGGGTCCTTTGAACTTGTGAACGACACCGTCGAGCACAATGTCGCCCTCATCGGCCGTGTAGAGGCCGTAGAGCACGTTCATGAGCGTGGATTTACCCGCTCCGTTTTCACCCAACAGAGAATGAATCTCGCCGGAATTGACCACGAGATCGATGTGGTCGTTGGCGACGAGCGCTCCGAATCGTTTGGTGATTCCACGAAGTTCGAGTTTCATCTATTCATCCTTGAAGAGAATGGGACAGGGGCCGCCGAGACAGTGTCTCGACGACCCCCGACTTTAGCTTTTTACAGCCTAACCGAGCGGGTTGATTGACCCGTCGATGATGCCGGCCTGAAGTTCTGCCAGCTTGGCCTCAACGTCTGCCTGTGCGGTTGCACCGGAGTAGTTGGTGATTGCCGACAGTGCTGTTCCACCGTTTTCGAGCGTTCCGAGGTAAACGTCACCCGTGAAGGCGCCGCCGTCAACCGCAATCGCTTTGATGATGTCGAACACTGCGAGGGTCATGCGCTTTTCGGCCGAAGTGAGAATCCATTCTGCGTACTCAGGCGAGGTAGCGGCGATGTCCTTGTCAACACCGATCATGCGTCCGTCGATGCCGGCTTCGGTGATGGCTTCGGAAGCTGCACCGAACTGGTCGCCACCAACGGGGAAGAGGACATCGGCGCCGGCTTCAATCTGGCCAGCAGCAATGGTCTTCGAGGTTCCCGAGTTGGGGGTGAAGTCACCGATGAAGTCACCGGTTTCGGTTGCAGGGTCCCAACCAACGACCGTGACGTCAGTCATGTTGTCGGTTCCCCACGCCTTAGCGCCGTAGTAGAAACCGGTCATGAAGTCGGTGACGGCAGGAATCTGCATTCCGCCATAGGTACCAACAACCTTGGTCGTCGACTGAGCTGCCGCGAGGTAGCCGGCAAGGTACGACGACTGGTTCATGGCGTAGTTGACGGGCTTGAGGTTCGTTGCACCGTTCGACCATCCGTCAATGGTGACGAAGCTCATCTCGGGGTTAGCCTCAGCAGCAACGTTGACTGCGTCGACAAGGTTGAAACCGACGGCGATCGTGATGTCGCAGCCCTGGTCAATCATGGCCTGAAGGTTCGGTGCGAAGTCATCGGGCGTTGCCGATTCGGCGTCCGCAATCTGAACTCCGAGCTCAGCTTCTGACTTCTGGAGACCTTCATATACCGACTGGTTGAACGACTTGTCGTTCCACGAGCCTTCGTCCGAAACGGCGCAGGCCAGATAGTCGAGTGTCTCGTCTGGAGCGGCAGTTTCGGTTGGTGCTGCGGCACAACCGGTCAAGATGACCGCGGCTGCGCTCGCAAGTGCGAGCCCAGTCCAGGCGCGCGATGTGATGTTCTTCACAGGGTGATTCCTCTCATTGGATGGTGTGGTCCCAGTCCAGAGGATCCCGAAGCGGCACCACGACTGACCCCATCTTATGGTCGGGACGGGCGAAACGACAGTTTTCAGCCGAGAAACTGTAAAAAAATCCCTAATCGCCGATTTTGTCGACTTTTTCGACGGATTCTGCGGAACGGCTAGAGAAGCGCGTCATCGCCTGACTGGCGAATCTGTTCGACAATGTCCTTGACGCGTTGAGCGTGGGCAGCCGTCGTGACGAGAAGCGCGTCGGGCGTGTCGACAACGACGATGTCCTTGACGCCAATGAGCGAAATCAAGCGCTTCGTATGCGACACGACAACCCCGCTGGAACCCTGGTTCAGGACACGCGTGTTTTCACCAAGTGTCGCAAGAACATTCGCGCGGCCGTTCGTGTGAAGCCGAGCCAGCGACGCGAAGTCGCCGACGTCGTCCCATTGAAAGTCACCCGGGATGACGGCAAGACGGCCGTGTTCCGCCGCGGGTTCGGCGATGGAGTAGTCGATGGCGACCTTGGGGATTGTCGGCCACACGCGCTCGAGCACGGCGGATCGTTCGGGCGTATTCCACGCGTCGGCTATTTCATCAATGGGGCCGGCCACATCTGGTCGGTTCGCGCGAAGCTCTTCGAGGAGAACACTCGCCTTGGCGATGAACATTCCTGCGTTCCACAAGTGAGTATCACCCTCGACATATTCAGTCGCTTTGTCCAGGCTGGGTTTTTCAACAAAACGAACCACTCGATGCGCGCGACGCGCCCCCGTTACGTCCAGCGCTTCACCCGACTCGATGTAGCCGAAAGCTGTCGACGGCGACGTCGGGCGGATACCAATCGTCACGATGAATCCGGCCGAGGCTGTAGCAATTGCTTCATTCACCGCAGTGATGAATCGGCGTTGGTCATCGATGACGTGGTCCGCCGCAAACGAACCGATGATCGCATCGGGGTTTCGCCGAACAAGTATCGCGGCCGCGAGAACGATCGCTGCGGTCGAATCCTTCGGGGATGGCTCGAGAACAGTGTTGTCGGCGGCGAGCATCGGAAGCTCATGCGCGATGGCCTTCGCGTGGGACTTTCCGCACACCACAACAATGTTGTCCCCCGCGATTGGTTCGAGTCGATCCCACGTTTCGACGAGGAGGCTTCGACCGCTTCCGGTGAGGTCGTGAAGGAATTTCGGGGCGTCGGCACGCGAGAGCGGCCACAACCGTGAACCGACTCCACCCGCGGGAATAACTGCGTAAAAGTTAGCTTCGCGATGTGAACTCGTCATGTCCGACAGCCTACGCGAGGGGGTTAGACTGGAACCAAATTGTTCGTGCTTCAGGAGGAATCGAGTTGTCAATCAAAACCCCCAGCAAACCGAAAACTGTGTTTCGAGGGACGCTCTATCGCGGACACGAGGGTATGTGGTCCTGGGTTCTTCACCGCATCACCGGTATCGCAATCTATTTCTTCCTGCTGGTCCACGTACTCGACACCGCGACCGTTCGCCTCGATCCCGAGTTGTACAACGTCGTCATGGCCTCCTACAAAACTCCGATCATGGGACTCGGCGAGGCGGTCCTCGTCGCCGCAATCGTGTTCCACGCTTTCAACGGTTTGCGAATCACCCTGGTCGACATGACAGCTTGGGCATCGCGCCACCACCGCGCTCTGTTCTACGGCGTGCTCGTGCTGTGGACCGTCGTGATGATCGCGTTCCTCCCCCGCCACCTGATGCACGTCTTCGGAGGGTAATCGTGAAATTGTTCCGTCTAGATCGCCTCGCCTGGATATTCATGCGCGTCTCGGGCGTGGTTCTCATTGTGCTGATTTTCACCCACCTCACCGTCAATCTCATGCAAGACGGGGGCGTCAAGGCCATCGATTTCGCCTTCGCTGCTGGAAAACTCGCGAACCCGTTCTGGCAGTGGTTCGACGTCACCCTGTTGTGGCTGGCACTCATCCACGGAAGTAACGGAATGCGGGTCGTCATCGAAGACTACGTCTATCGCCCCGGGTTGAAGCGCGGGCTGTTGGTGTCCCTCGGAATTTCAGCGGCCACACTAATCGTTCTCGGAACGCTCGTCATTTTCACGCTTGATCCCTGCCCCGTGGGTTCTCCCGCGGATTTGCTTCCCTCGTTTTGTGCTGCCGGCTGACCCATACATAAGGAGTAAACCGTGACCACGGTTCATCATCACGAGTACGACGTTGTCATTGTTGGCGCGGGAGGTGCAGGAATGCGTGCGGCCATCGAGTCGGCTCCGCACGCCAAGACCGCCGTCATCACCAAACTGTATCCGACGCGCTCGCACACCGGAGCTGCGCAGGGCGGAATGGCCGCGGCCCTCGCAAACGTCGAAGAAGATTCGTGGGAGTGGCACACCTTTGACACCGTCAAGGGTGGCGACTACCTCGTCGACCAAGATGCCGCTGAGATCCTTGCCAAAGAAGCGATTGACGCAATCCTCGACCTAGAGAGAATGGGTCTTCCGTTTAACCGAACCCCGGACGGAAAAATCGACCAGAGACGTTTCGGCGGCCACACCCGCGATCACGGAAAAGCACCGGTTCGCCGCGCGTGCTATTCGGCGGACCGCACCGGCCACATGATCCTGCAGACGCTATTCCAGAACTGCACCAAACTCGGCGTCGAGTTCTACAACGAGTTTTATGTTCTCGACCTCGTGCTTACGGAAGAAAAGGGCAAGACCCGGACGAGCGGTGTTGTCGCCTACGAGCTCTCGACCGGTGACATTCACGTGTTTAATGCGACTTCCGTCATCTTTGCGACCGGCGGATTCGGGAAGATGTTCAAGACCACCTCGAACGCCCACACCCTCACGGGTGACGGCGTCGGCATCGTGTGGCGAAAAGGCATCCCCCTCGAGGACATGGAGTTTTTCCAGGTCCACCCGACCGGACTAGCTGGCCTGGGGATTCTCTTGACTGAAGGCGCCCGAGGCGAAGGAGCAATCCTTCGCAACGCGAGCGGCGAGCGATTCATGGAACGTTACGCCCCGACCATCAAAGACCTCGCGCCGCGTGACATCATTTCGCGCTGCATGGTGCAGGAAGTCGCCGAAGGTCGTGGCGCCGGGCCAGACAAGGATTACGTCCTTCTCGACTGCACGCACCTCGGCGCTGAGGTCCTCGAAACCAAATTGCCGGACATCACCGAATTCGCGCGCACCTACCTCGGGGTGGACCCGGTTACCGAACCGGTTCCCGTCATGCCGACCGCGCACTACGCGATGGGTGGAATCCCGACCACCACCGATGCCGAAGTCCTGCTCAACAACACGACCGTCATTCCGGGGCTCTACGCCGCCGGCGAGTGTGCTTGCGTCTCGGTTCACGGCTCGAATCGACTGGGAACAAACTCGCTCCTCGACATCAACGTCTTCGGAAAACGAGCCGGTCGCAACGCCGCCGCTTACGCCAACAAGGCGAAGCGCCCCGCGCTTCCCAAGGGCACTGAATCGTTCGTCGTTGAGCTAGTCGAAAAGATGCGGACCGCGGACGGTTCGGAGAGCGTCGCGGCAATCCGCAAGGAACTGCAACTTGAGATGGATCGCAACGCCCAGGTGTTCCGAACAGAAGAATCGCTCTCCCACGCTCAGACAGTGATTGAGGCGCTTCGGAAACGGTACGAGAAGGTTGGCATCCACGACCGTGGCCAACGATTCAACACCGACCTGCTCGAAGCCATCGAACTCGGCTTCTTGCTCGACCTCGCCGAGGTTGTCGTCGTGTCGGCCCGTAACCGCAAGGAAAGTCGGGGCGGCCACATGCGCGACGATTTCCCCGACCGCAACGACAAAACCTACATGAAGCACACGATGGCCTACAAGAAGGGTGAGAAAATCGCGCTCGATTGGAAACCCGTCGTCATCACGAACTACCCGCCAATGGAGAGGAAGTACTGATGTCCGAATTAGGCGTAGTGGAGTCTTTCAAGGTCACCTTTATCGTTCGACGGTTCAACCCTGAGACGGATCAAGAACCCTTCTGGCAGGATTTCGACGTCCAGATGTATTCGACCGACCGCGTCCTCGACGGTCTCCACAAGATCAAGTGGGAACAGGACGGTTCGCTGTCATTCCGTCGTTCGTGTGCTCACGGAATTTGCGGATCGGATGCGATGCGAATCAACGGTCGAAACCGGCTCGCGTGCAAGACGCTCATCAAGGACCTCGACATTACGAAGCCCGTTTATGTCGAGGCCATCAAGGGATTGCCGCTCGAGAAGGACCTGATCGTCGACATGGAACCGTTCTTCGCCGCGTATCGCGAGGTGCAGCCGTTCCTGCAGTCAACGTCCAAACCGGATAAAGAGAACATCCAGTCACCCGAGCAGCGTGCCCGTTTCGATGACACGACCAAGTGCATCCTGTGTGCGGCGTGTACGACGTCGTGCCCCGTGTTTTGGACGGACGGGCAATACTTCGGCCCGGCCGCCATCGTCGCTGCCCACCGCTTTATTTTTGACTCGCGTGACGAAGCGTCCCAGGTCCGCCTCGACATCCTGAACTCGAAAGAAGGCGTGTGGCGATGCCGCACCACCTTCAACTGCACCGAGGCGTGCCCCCGAGGCATCGAGATTACCAAGGCGATCTCCGAGGTCAAGCAAGCCACCATTAGCGGCGTCCGCCGCTAGGTTGTGCGCCCGGACTGTGCTGGCTTGGCCCGTCACTGCCCCGAACCTGGCTTGATTGCGGAAGTCATGTCGAAAGAGGTCCACTAATGAAAATCGTTTGTGTCACCGCATGCTTTTCAGGAATTGTGCACACCTACATTGCCGCTGAAGCGTTTGAGCGAGCGGGCGCGACGCTCGGGCACAAGATTTTTGTCGAAACCCAGGGATCAGCTGGGTCAGGTCCCGTTGACCAGGACATCATTGATTCGGCTGATGGCGTGATTTTTGCGGTTGATCTCGAGGTCACGGGGCGAGATCGATTCGCAGGTAAGCCGTATCTTCACGTCGACGTCCGCGCGGCTATTAATGGAGCCAACGGCCTGATCGAGCAACTGCTCGGACAGATCCGCGACGGCACAGCCGCCACGGTCGAAGTCGCTCAACCAGTAGCGGCCCTCCCCGAATCGTCGGACGGCGGCCGGAAGAAAAAGGGGTTCTTTGCGAAACTATTCGGCGGGGGACGCTAGCGCCCTTCGAGGTCACACCGCGCGAACGTAGGATTGAGCCATGGTTACGCGCATCGCATCGGTCAACGTCAATGGCATCCGCGCCGCGTACCGCAAGGGCATGGGCGACTGGCTCGCCGACCGTAAACCAGACATCGTTGCCGTTCAAGAAGTCCGAGCCGAGCGCGCGGACATCGACGCCCTGGTCGATTCGACATGGCACGTCATCAACGACGAGGCGACCGCCAAAGGCCGGGCCGGTGTCGCCATCCTGTCGCGTCATGAACCAATCGCCGTCCGGACCGAGTTTGGTGCAACCGACTTCGACAGCGCAGGTCGATGGATCGAAGCCGACTTCCACGTTAGCGGAAAGAACGTCACCGTCGTGTCCTGCTACGTTCACTCGGGCGACGTGGATACCCCGAAGCAGGTCGAGAAGTACAAGTTCCTCGACGCGATGGAAGCCCGCCTCGCGGAACTTGCCGCGAGTGGCGCGATCGCTCTCGTCATGGGTGACCTCAACGTCGGTCACCGCACGCTCGACATCAAGAATTGGAAGGGCAACACGAAAAAGGCGGGATTCTTGCCCGCCGAGCGCGAGTACTTCGACCGCATTCTCGGCGCCGAGGGCGACCCGGCCTATAACGCTGGGGCAGGGCTCGGTTGGGTTGACCTCGGCCGTCGGTTCTCGGGTGAAGTTCCCGGTCCATACACCTGGTGGAGTCAGCGCGGCCACGCGTTTGACACCGACACCGGGTGGCGAATCGACTATCACCTGGCGACTGGGCCTCTTGCCGAAACCGCGCTGACCTACGCCATCGACAAGGCGGATGCGTGGGATACTCGCTGGAGTGACCACGCCCCCGTTGTCATCGATTACGACATCTAAGGATTGACATGACCGCCCCACGACTGTTTTCGGGAATGCAACCCAGTGCAGACTCGTTGCACCTCGGTAACTACGCTGGCGCGCTGCTGCAGTGGCGTGAGATGCAGTCGACGCACGACGCCGTGTTCTGTGTTGTCGATCTTCACGCCATCACCGTGCCTCAGGATCCCGAAAAGCTTCGCGAAAACACCCGCCGAACCGTCGCTCAATACATCGCGGCGGGAATCGACCCCGATCACGCGACGCTGTTCGTCCAGTCCCACGTTCCCGCGCACGCTCAACTCGCCTGGGTCTTCAACACCATCACCGGCTTCGGTGAGGCGTCGCGCATGACCCAGTTCAAGGACAAGTCCGCCAAACAGGGTTCTGATTCGGCCAGCGTCGGACTGTTCACCTATCCCATTCTGCAAGCCGCCGACATTCTCTT
>CALPQP020000002.1 GCA_943325745.2 Gulosibacter massiliensis | reverse complement strand
GACTGGTGGTAGTGGCGAGTCCACGGGTTGGCCGGCGCGAGGTCTCCCAACAGCGCGTGGCCGACTCCGAGCCTCAACGACGGGATAGCGCGTGCGGATGGGTAGACGGCACCCTTCTGATCGCGAATCCGCGGGCCCAGTGCACCGATGGTTGGCTCATGGTGGCCGACGCGAACCAGTTCGTCGAGAGACCCCGGATCCAGTGTGACATCGGGGTTGACGACGAAAATCCAGCCAATATCAGAATTGAGCGATGCGACCCCGGCGTTGATTCCGCCCCCGTAACCCGGATTGTCGGGTCGGTGCACGATGCGTGCAGTTGAACCCACCAACGCTTCGACAAGTTCCTCGTCACCGCCGGGAACATTATCGACGACGACGATGTCGACGTGGTGAGAAGTTGAGCCGGGAATCGATGCCAACAAGTTACGAATGGCGTCGCTTGATCGGAATGACACTGTCACAATTCCGATGCTCGTCGCAGGGCGGGGGCTACTCACGCACTCCATGCTAACCAACTCGCTCGGTGTGACGACGGCCTTACTGCTTCCGCTGATTTCGCAATTGCTTCACATACACTCGAATTACAACTGCGTAAAGGGGTTTAGGTCGTGTCCAATTTCTGGAAGCGAGTTTTCGCCGCCGTAGCGACATTCACTGTCGCCGCGGGGTTCTTGGTGCCCACTTCGGCGAACGCGTTGACACTTTCGGGGAACGACTTCGTAGCGGGCGACATCATTTCGGATGCCCAATTCTTTGATAAGACCGCAATGACGGAGCAAGAGATACAAACGTTTTTATCGAAAAAGGTAAGACAGTGTGGATCGCTCAACCTCTGCCTGTCGGTATACACGCAAGAAACGTTTACACGGGAGGCGACGTCGGTTCAGGACGATGGCCTGGACCTTCTCTGCGAAAGCTACGCCGGTGCAAAGAAAGAAACTGCGGCCCAGATCATTTACAAGGTTCAACGCGCGTGCAACATCAGCGCGAAGGTACTTCTCGTCCTGTTGCAAAAAGAACAGGGACTGATCACCAACGCCAACCCGACCGCCGACAAACTCAAGATTGCAACGGGGTATGCGTGCCCGGATACTGCCCCGTGTGACGCCAAGTATTTTGGGTTCTACAACCAGGTTTATTCTGCGGCGTCGCAGTTGAAGCGCTACACCGAACCCACGAGTAGGTTTTATAATTCCAAGCCGGTTGGAGTCCGATCGCCGATTCTTTTTCATCCCAATGCGCGTTGTGGCACAAAGTCCGTGAACATCATGAACCTCGCGACACACGCGTTGTACCTCTACACGCCGTACACACCAAACGCCGCGGCGCTGGCGAACCTCACTGGGACGGGAGACAGCTGTTCCAGCTATGGAAATAGCAACTTCTGGGAGTGGTACAGTTATTGGTTTAACGCACACGCCAACCTTTCCTCAGACATTGCTGACCAGGGCGCCGCCATTACGGGCGACTGGGGGACGTTGATTGATGACTCCTCGTGCACTGAAACGGCAAACACCTGCTCTGCCGATTATGACAACGCAGTTGCGACGTGGAATATCACCGAGGGACTCAAGTATGTGACAGGTCCCATCGCGATCAAGTACAAGTCGGCAGGTGGGGTAAGTGGCCTACTCGGGCCGATCTCGAGGCCGACGGAATTAGTCAATGGTGGTTCGAACGGTGACGGCGCTCGCCAGAAGTTCGCCAAAGGATTTATTTTCCGTGACCCGACAGACGCAACGTTCATCGTGCGCAATGACGTTTTTGCCTATTACAGCGAGGCGGGTGGACCCAGCGGTTCGCTCGGGTGGCCGACGGGCGACGCATCCTGCACAGACGGAAAGTGTGGTCAAGATTTTGATGGCGGATACGTCGTGTCAAGTCCCACCGACACGTTCCTTGTCCTCGATGGCGCAATCGGAGAATATCTGCTGGCAAATGGAGGGATAAACAGTCCGTGGGGACTCCCACTCAGTGCGGCAGAAACTCGAACTTTCGGGTCGTTCGGAACCGGTCGAATCCAACGGTTTGAAAACGGAACGGTTTACGAGAAGGACGACGCGGCCTATCTCGTCGCCGACACACTTGCCGCCGCTCTCGAGGATGTCGGTGGTGTCGACGAGGTTGGCTGGCCGCTCGCCGAACCCGTCCGCGCCGACGGTCAGCTGTACCAACTGTATTCGGCAGGTCGTGTCGTCAAGGTCGGATCCGCACAGGGCGTTCTCATCCCGACGGACACTCTGAAGGCACTTCGTGTCGCGGGGGGGATGTCGGGATATTTAGGCGTCCCGACGAACAATGCCATGGAATACCGGGGTAAAGACGGATTTCTTGGATCCAAACAAGCATTCGAGGGCGGCACGATCGTCCGTGGGACGCCCGGTGCTTTCGCGATGCCTGATGTTCTGTGGGACGCGTATCTCGCAAAGAATGGAGCCAGGGGTAAGTACGGCTGGCCCAAGGGTATCGCCAAATTGTCCTCAACGGCCTGGACTCAATCGTTCCAACGCGGAAGCATCAAAGTTTATCGATAGGTCCGACCCGAATGCGCTCCGCGATGATCGCACAGGTGATGAAACTGACGAAACCCCACTCGTGCAGAAGGCGGCTCTCGGTCAGTGACTGAACTGTGAGGGAACACAGGACGAGAAACGGCACGGCCACGACAGACACGGATGATTGAGCGAACTTTCGCCATAAGTTCCACAGTGTGATGATGAGCGTGACGGCGAAGAGGAGTGCCCCCACAAGTCCGCTTTGCATTGCTATATCGAGCCACACGTTGTGTGCCTGGGACATTGGAATGCCGTCGACCGCATGAATCGCAAACCACTGGTCCCAATTCGGCCACCATCCGACAAAACCAGACCCCAGAATCGGTTTCTCAGCGATGCGGTCAACGACCGCGGACCAAATGTCAAAACGGTGGGTGAGGTCGGGCGACTTTCCCAAAAGGGCAACGACCGCCGCCCATTGCGACATCGCGGCAACCATGGCGCCGCCGATGACCGCCACGGCACCACCCAAACCAATACGCCACCACAGGCCATTCCGTCGCGCCAGCGCGGTGAGTCCAAGGATGACTGCCAACGCTACAAGTGTGACCGTGACGGTAGCCGACATGGTCCGGGCAATGATGGCGATAGCGAGCGCCGCATCGAGAACCGACACCGTGCGCCATTGTCGCGACGCGTACACACGCCAGAGCCCGATGATGAGCAGCACCAGCCCGAGCATTCCGAGGACATTCGCATTGCCCACGAGACCTTGGATTCGGCCGGCCGAGAAGAGAAGTCCGCGGCTCCACGCCATTTCGATGGGTGTCGCAGACGTCTCGGAAAACCCGACCGGATAAACCGGGTGCCCGACGAGTGCCACACTCAATTCGAAAAGGATGGAACCAAAAAGAATGAGGCGCAAACTCAGCGCCGACTGGCGAACCAACTCGTCCACGGGAATGGCACTAGTAATCGCGAGTCCGAAGAGAACACCCAGCAACACACTGAGCAACATGACGAGAGATGTCGTCGCATACGGGGACCACACGGGGGTGATTGCCCACCACCCCAATAGCGCGACTAGAGGTATTGGTAGTGCCCGCCACGTGACCCGGTTAATGATGACGATGACGAGCGACCACATCGATGCAACGATGACGAGAGCGGCCCACACCGGGACGGTGAGCGCGTTGCGAAAGAAATCACCGGCGAAAAGAAGCGTGAGGATTGCCACCATCACGGGTTTCTTCGCAATAATTTGGGCCACGGGACACTAGCCTAGTGAGGGACGTGGAGGTGTTGCGGTGTTCGAGATTGTCAATACTCCGCGTGACTATGCGTGGGGCTCGACGTCCGCGATCGCGGGCTTGCTCGGGACGGTCCCGTCTGGTTCGCCAGAAGCCGAACTCTGGCTCGGTGACCACCCAGCGTGCCCCGCTCGAGTGAAGTCGACGGGACAGTCGCTCATCGCATGGGGGGCTTCGCACCCTGAGCGCTTCGGAATCGGGCCGCTACCGTTCCTACTAAAGGTTTTGGCGGCGGAATCACCGTTGTCCATTCAGGCACATCCGACTCGCGTTCAAGCCGAGCACGGGTTTGCCGAGGAGAACGCCGCGGGGCTCGATCCTGATTCTCCGAATCGAAACTTTCGAGACGCCAATCACAAACCCGAGGTTATTGTTGCCCTCTCGGATTTTTCTGCACTGTGTGGATTTCGGCCGAGTGCCGAGCGAGCCTCGATCATTGCCGAGCTCATTCACCAGGGCATCCCCGGCTCATCGGAATTGGCGAGCGCGGTTACCGCAGGACTCGACGTTGCGGTCGAATGGATGCTGACTCGAGGTGACGGCATGAACCAACTCGTCGAGGCGTTGTCAGCGGGAATCCGGGCGCCATCCGACGCTGTCGTCGATGACGCCCTCGAGACTGCGCGGGTGTTGTCCGGCCATTTCCCCGGCGATCCGGGTATTGGCGTGTCGATTCTTCTCAACCACGTGATGCTCCGTCCCGGTGAGGCACTGTTCCTGCCGGCGGGAAACATTCACGCCTACCTACACGGGCTTGGAATCGAAGTGATGGCCGCGAGCGACAATGTTCTCCGGGGTGGGCTCACGTCGAAGCATGTAGACATCCCTGAACTTCTCGATGTTCTCGATTTTCGTGAATTGCACGAGCCACGGCTCGACGCGACCGAGTCGAACGGCGTGCGCACATTCGACCCCGGACTCGACGATTTCATCCTGACCGAGATTGAGGCACATCACGATGTTCACGTCGCAATTTCGGGACCGGCGATCGCCATCGCGGTGGCGGGAGAAGTGACGCTCTATTCCGACTCTGAATATGGGCTTCCTCGGGGCCGCTCCGTATTCATCGAGGCGGGAGAAACTGTTCACCGGGTCACTGGGACAGGGCGGATTTTTGTGGCTCATTCGCCTACACGAAATTTTTCAAAAACATAACTTGACTATTGGGAATAACAACGGTGTAATTAGGTGTCTTGCTGACCCACTAGGAGGAAAACTCGTCATGACTGATTATCGCAATGACGTCCCCGGGAACTGGGCAATCGACCCACTCCGATTGGGTGTCATCGGAACCGGCAATGCTGTCGGTGACGACAACCCACTCGCGTGGCAAGCCGATGCCTTATGCACCCAGACCGACCCCGAAGCCTTTTTCCCCGAGAAGGGTGGGTCCACCCGCGATGCAAAGCGAATTTGTGCAGAATGCACCGTGAAAACCGAATGTCTCGAATACGCTCTCGCGAACGACGAACGTTTTGGTATCTGGGGTGGCCTGTCAGAGCGGGAGCGCCGCAAATACCGTCGCCGCGCATAAGGACTGAGGAGTCGGTTCGATGATTCGCGACTCACTCGCGGTTGTCGTGGTCACACGGCGGCACCCCGAACGACTTTCGGCAACCTTGCTGTCCCTGGCGGCGGACAAGGTTCCCGGAACTGTTACCGTGGTAAATCTCACCGGGGATTCCGTTCGCCTCAACGGACAGGCGGAAATCGTCGGATCGCCGACACTCTCGCTGTCTCACGCAGTCGATCGCGCCATGCTCGATTCCTCCGCCGAAACTGTGTGGATCCTGCGCGACGATACGAGCGTCCGACCTGGTGCATTCACTGCGTTGGCATCAGTACTTGACACATCCCCGTCCGTCGGGATTGTTGGGCCAAAGCAAATGGATGCGCAGTCTCCCGTCACGATTCGTGAAATGGGCGAGTCAATGACCCGATCGGGGTACGCCTTCCAAATCGCCGAACGCGAACTGGATCAGGCCCAGTTTGATCGAACCAGTGATGTTCTCGCCGTCGGAGAGGCGGGCATGCTTGTTCGTCGATCGGTGTGGACGTCGTTGAACGGTTTTGACCCAGCCCTTCCCGCCCTCGGCGGCGCACTAGATTTCTGTTTTCGGGCTCGAAGCGCTGGCTGGCTCGTTGAGGTCGTGCCGACGGCGGTGATTGATACAGCCGTGACGTCCTACGAGGCACTCGCGGGGGAGGTGTCCGAGTCGCAGGCAGAACGCGAAGAGGCGCGCGCCCGCGCACATCGTGTAATGGTCTACGGCCCCCCAGCGGTCCGACCGTTTCGGGCTTTCGGACTGACTCTCGGATCGTTGTTTCGGGGTTTTGTGCGATTTCTGCGAAAGCGTGTGAACCCGTTCGCTGAATGGCGAGGTTCGGTCGCGGGTGTCCTCGACCTGGGCGCAATTGCTCGCTCCCATCATTTCTATCGGACAATGATGACCAATCCCGTGGCCGGCGGGCGGCTGTTTGTCTCCCGGTCCGATCTTCGACACCGTCGGGCAATGCAACAGGATGAAGATCGCGCACAACGGGAAGTGGCCGATGACACTCCTCGCCTAGAGTTCGGTGCCGCAGCGATGTGGTTCACGGGATTAGCAACAGTTCTCGGATTGGTATTGGGCGGCCGTTTCCTCGGCGCCACCGCGCTGTCGGGCGGCGCGTTGATTCCGATGCCCGCAACCGTAATGGAAGCGTTCGATGCAATCGGCGCAACGTGGAGTGACGTTGCGGGCGGAGTGACAGCCGCCCCGGATGGATTTGCAGCCCTGATGGGAATTGTGGGTTCGCTGACGTGGTGGAACCCCAACCTCGTTGTCGTCAGCCTTTTTTCCCTCGCGATTCCGCTGTCGTTCGTCTCGGGGTTTGTCGGAGCGGGATCACTGACCACAAATTCGCGCGCTGCCGTTGTGGTAGGAGCGGGGTGGGCGCTTCTCCCGACGCTGCACGTAGCAATTTCTGAAGGGCGCATCACCGCGGTGCTCGCGCACATCGCACTGCCTCTCTTTGCGCGAGCAATCGCGGGTTCCAGCACTCTCTCGCTCGGCTGGGCGTCGATTCTCAGTGCAATAGTGTGGGTGTCCGTTCCGGCCCTCGCACCCGTCATTGTTGCCGCCGTCATCATTCGCTCCGTTACCGGCACGCCGACCGCGATGTTTGCGCTGGCGCCGGCCCTGGCTTTCGAGTGGCCACGAATCTTGGCCTCCGTGACAAACCCGGTGACATACTTTGCGGATCGTGGAGTGCCGTTCCCGACGGGAGCTCCGCACGGTGTCGTGTCGCTCACGCTGTGGCCCACTGTGCCGAGCTTCCCCGGTGTGGAAACCGAGATCGCGACGCTCGCGGCCTTTGTCGTCGTTGCCGTGTGCCTTTCGTTGACGGTGATCGCGGTGGTGGTCGCGGAAAACCCTCGGGTCGGTGCACTACTTATGCTGGGGGCAACGGCACTGTTGACCTGGGCGGCACTGGGTCCCCTCACCCTTGCGTTGTCCGACGGCCACGCGGTTGGGTTGTTCCCGGGACCGCTCTATGACGTGGTGTGGTTTGGGCTCCTCAGTGGTGCGGCCATCACTATTAGTGCGATTCGCTTCGCCGCGGGATTCCTCGCACCCATCGCGGTCGCGGTGCTCGCCGCGGTGGGATTCGTCCCGCTCACGGCAGTTGCCAACGGGATGTCGCTTGTTTCACCCGCCAGCGTGAGAACTCTTCCCGCTTATGTGGAGGCGGAAACGACCGCGCACCCCGGAGGGGCGACGCTGATTTTGACACCGACGGCCGATGGAATCCGCGCGGAACTGCAACGGGACTCGGGTGTGACGCTCGTTGAGTGGACCGCCGCAGCGGCCACGCGACGGACACTGGCGGAACACGAGGCCGCAATCGCCGAGCTCGCCGCCAACCTGATAGTCGAAAGTGGCTTCGACGTTGTCGCCGCCGTGTCTGAAGCGGGTATCCGATTTATCGTGCTCGAGGCATTGCCGACCGCGCCCGAGGTCTCCGCGATCGCGTCGCACGCGGGGCTCACGGCGGTCGGGGTTACCGACCGTGGAATCCTGTGGCGCGTCAATGAAACTATCGAGGCCACGCCGGTGAATCGTTCCCCCGACCTCGCATTTCGCTTAATTCTTGGTCTCGTCGGACTGGTGGCTCTCATCGCTGCAGTTCCCACCTCGCTACCACGCCGTCGGCCCGTGATGGATGACCTCACGCCAGTGACAGGAGAGGTCGACGATGAGCATTCTTAGCAAGATCACGATCGGCGCAGCCGGACTCACTGCACTGGGTTTCTCGGCTTATTCCGTTGCTTTTATTCCGACGCCACTGTCGACGGGGATTGCCCCACTGACAACGGTGATATCGCCCTGGTCGGTCACCAGGAGCATCGTGTGTTCGGGCGACGTCGTTGGCTATGTTGGAGATTCAGCGACTATTTCGAGCATCAGTCCTACTACTCGGGTCGTGTCCGGCGGGGATATTCCCGCGGACCTCACGAGGGATTCGACGACGAATGGTTCGGTATTCACGAACTCTGGGGATTCACTCCATGTCGCGGCAACCGAGTACAACTCCGTCGACACCGAATCGATAGCGGGGTATCTCGCGACGGAGTGCGGTGACCCCCTGAATGACCAGTGGCTGATTGGCGGCAGCACAACGACGGGTCGGGACACCATTGTGACGATTTCGAACGGCAGTGATGTTGAGGCGCGAATCGATCTAGAAATCTGGGGCTCGGCCGGGAAAGTGGATGCGCCAGGCTCTCAAGGAATTGTCGTCCCAGCGAAATCACAACGCTCCTATTCCGTCGCTGGATTCGCGCCAGACGAAGCGTCTCCGGTCATACGTCTCGTGAGTAACGGCGCAGCCGTGTGGGCGACGCTTCAAACCACCGTTGTCAGAGGGCTCGTGCCGGGAGGGTTGGATCGCATCGGACCGGTCGCTGCGCCAAACACCTCGATATCGTTCCCGGTTCTTCACCTGCCGTCGGAGAAAGCTATTGGCAAACTTCTCGTCGACCCGTCATATTCCGATGTTGTCGCTGCACTGCGATTCCTCGCTCCCGGTGATAACGATGCAACAATAACAATCACTCTGGACCCATACGCCGAGGGGGAACCCCAAGTCGTCACGGCGTCGGTTCCAGCCGGGTCCACGCTTGATCTTCCGATTACCGAGTTGAGTGAAGGCTATTGGGCGGTCTCGGTGGAATCAGATCAGCCGATTGTCGCGGCGGCGCGGGTCGGTTTTAACGATCCATCGAAACGAATCACGGACCTGGCCTGGGCTAGCGCCGCACCCGCGCAAACGGGCGTCGCATCGGTGATGGTGCCGGGTGGTTCGATGCTGGGACTCACCAATTTAGGAGCGTCTGATGCGACGGTCACGATAGAGAGCGGCGGCAACATCGTGGAAAACGTTGTTGTTCCTGCCCGCGGAAACCTGCTAAGACCCATAGCGAAGGGGATGCTGACGGTGACATCGAACTCACCGATTTCGAACACAATTTTTGTCCTGACCCGCGACGGCATCGCCACTCTTCGCGGCTTGACGGCACCCATCGATGCATCCAGTGTCGTGGTCATCCACGGCTAAGCGTGGGGAAAATACCGGTTCGGCGCTAGTTCGTATGGGTCGATGTCGATGAGGTCAGCAATCGCCTCGATGACAATCGTTTCAATGTTATTGCGCCGGTGCCAATCGTCTTCGCGATGAAGCTTGGAACCACGTTCGATAAGAAGTCGATAGAGAATCACGCGACGTTCGCTCCGAAGTGCAGTCCATCGGCGAGGAACTCCGTCGGCGCGTTCGGCGCTAGGGAGCAGCGTCATCTCGACCTGGATGTCGTGCATCAATGTCGGTTGCACGTCGCACAGGTAGTTGACGACGTCCTTCGCGATTTCCGCGAAACGGGTGTTTCGGCCGCCCGTGCCGATCGCGGCAATGCCTCGAACATCGGAACGGAGTTGACGCCCGTGCCGATTTCGGGTTGTGCGTGAGCCGGACATGCATCCAGCCTATTCGCCACCTCCTCGCGGTGGAACCTCGTGCGGTATCGTGAACAGACCGATGGGAGGTGACGAATGACTGTCGATTTGACCCGCTTTGTCAAAACATACGATGTGCGCGGGCTCGTGGGAGCCGAATTAACGGATGACGTCGTCGAAGCACTCGCCGCAGGTTTTGTCGATGAGGTCGGTGCAGCGGGCGCGACAGTTGTTGTCGGCCATGACATGCGCGACTCGTCGCCCGGTTTCGCGGCGGCGTTCATTCGAGGAGCTACGGCGCGTGGTGCGAACGTCACCAATATTGGGCTCTGCTCGACGGACGAGTCCTATTTCGCCTCTGGGTCATGGAACGCGCCGGCGGCGATGTTCACGGCGTCGCACAACCCCGCGGCCTACAACGGCATCAAGTTTTCGCGCGCAGGCGCTCAAGGAATCAGCCTTGACACGGGGCTTGCCGCAATTCGTGATCGCGCCGCGGCGTATCTCGAGTCGGGAATCACGGCCGTAGCCAAACCCGGTGAATCGACGACTCGGGACGTCCTGGCCGAGTACGCGACGTACCTTCGAACACTTGTCGACCTGTCGAGTATTCGACCCTTGAAGGTCGTTGTCGATGCCGGAAACGGAATGGGTGGGTTGACGGTACCAGCTGTGTTGGGAACGGCGGCCGGCCTCCCGGAGTTGCCCATCGAAATCATTCCGCTCTATTTTGAATTGGACGGCACCTTCCCTAACCACGAAGCAAACCCGCTCGAGCCGGAGAACCTGGTCGATTTGCAGAAAGCCGTTCTTGCCCACAAGGCAGACATCGGGCTCGCGTTCGATGGCGACGCGGATAGGTGCTTTGTCGTCGATGAAAACGGTGACCCCGTCTCGCCGAGCGCCGTTGCAGCCATCGTGGCACTTCGGGAAATCGAACGGGTGCGCGCATTGGGCGATTCGTCAATCACTGTGTTGCACAATCTCATCACGTCGTTGATCGTTCCCGAAGTGATTCGCGGTGCTGGCGCAAAGCCGATGAGAACGAACGTTGGGCACTCGCTCATCAAAGACATCATGCGTGAGAGTGGTGCGGTGTTCGGTGGCGAGCACTCCGCGCACTATTACTTCCGCGATTTTTGGGGAGCCGACAACGGCATGCTCGCCGCGATGCACGTCCTCGCCGAATTTGGATCTCAGGCAGGCCCACTATCCGACATTTCCGCGGGCTATTCGCCCTATGCTCAAAGCGGGGAAATCAACTCAACCGTGACGGATGTACCCGCCGCGTTGGACCGGATTCGGGACGCATTTGACGGTCGGGGAACGGTTGATACGCTCGACGGGCTCACCGTGTCAGGCGGTTCGATTGACGACACGGCGCTTCCGCCCGTCACCGGTGAGGTGCGAAAATTTTGGTGGTTCAACGTTCGCCCATCCAACACCGAGCCACTGCTTCGACTCAATGTCGAGGGCGGGACACCCGAGCTGATGACATCAGTTCGAGACGAAGCACTCGCAATCATTCGTCAGAATTAGAACAATGAACATAACCGAGAGGGAGGAGTTGTCATGGCCGCACGCATCTTGATTGTCGACGACGACCCGAGCATCGGTGAGGTCCTTGAAATGTTCTTGCATGCAGAAGGGTACGACACTCGCGTCGCCACGAGTGGACCCCAAGCGTTGGATTTCTTTGCCGAGTACCAGCCGCACCTTGTTCTTCTCGACCTCAACCTGCCCGGGGTCGATGGAATAGCAGTCTGTCGATCGATTCGAGAGCACGCGGGAACTCCTATCATCATGTTGACCGCGCGCACGGATCCGCAAGACATCATCCACGGGCTCGAAGCGGGTGCGGATGACTATGTCGAAAAACCCTTCAACGAGCAGATCCTCAGCGCCCGTATCAAGGCATGTATGCGGCGGCCACTCTCCACCTCGTCCAGTTCACTCAGCGTAGGAGACATCGTGATCGACCTGCGCGGACACGCTGTTTCGCGCGACGGAGTCCCTATTTCACTCACGCCTCTCGAATTTGAATTGCTGCACACGCTCGCAGCGCGTCCAACCGAAGTGTTCTCGCGTGAAGCCCTTTTGGAGCAGGTGTGGGGTTACCAGTACAAAGCGGACACTCGACTCGTCAACGTGCACGTGCAGCGGCTGCGTTCCAAGGTGGAACGCGACGTTGATGACCCGAAGATTGTTCTCACGGTCCGCGGCGTGGGTTATCGCGCGGGAGAAATCATCTCCGCATGAAATCTATCGCCCAAATTGTCCGACAAACTCGGGAGTCGTGGGTCGGGTCTCTTCGCCTGCGCATGACGGCAGTCTCCGTCGGACTCTCGCTCGTTGCCGTCCTTGCAATCGGAGGATTCTTGTCATTCACAATCGAAAGAAATCTCTTCGAGTCGCGTCGCAACGAAGTGGTTTCCGAAACGCAGGCCGTAATGGGCATTGTTCAGTCACAATTTGACGGCGTCACGAATGCCGATAGTTCCATCGATATCGAAGAGGCAAATTCCAACGCACAAGCGACAATTCGAGCAACGACAAATTCGCCCGGCCTGCTCGGGTTCGCCATCCTTCGCGCGCCGGGGCAAAATACCGACCAGGTGATGACCAGCTCCTCGTCCATTGGTTTCCCCTTGACGGTCGTGAGCGATTCGCTTCGAGAGGCAATCCACGAAGATCGGACCAATGTTTACTTTCAATCGGTGGAGGTGCCCGGTGGGTCGCCGGGAATTGTCACGGGAACCAACATCGACGTCCCGATCGCGGGTCGTCACGATCTCATTTTGGTTTATGACCTGGCGGACGTCCAGGCAAGTCTCACGTTTGTGCAAAGTGCTCTCGTAGTCGGCGAGTTATTCTTCGTCGCCATTACCGGGCTCATTGTGTGGCTCGTCACAACCCGTTCAATCCAGCCCATCATCACAACCGCAGCTATGGCGGAACGATTTGCCGCCGGTAACCTTGACGAGCGAATCGAAGTCGAGGGCACTGACGTTTCAGCCCAGTTAGCCACATCGTTCAACCGAATGGCGGAATCAATTTCCGGTCAAATCAATCGCTTAGAATCCCTCTCAACACTGCAACAACAATTTGTGTCCGATGTTTCGCACGAACTACGGACTCCTCTCACAACCATCAAACTCGCCGGCAGCATGTTGTTCAAACAGCGCAATACTTTTGACAAAGATTCGGCACGTGCAGCCGAGTTACTTCATCGACAAATTGAAACTTTCGAGGGACTGCTAACGGAACTTATTGAAATGTCTCGATTTGACGCCGGCGCAGCGGAACTTGAACTCGACCCAATTACTCCGGCGGCACTTGCCCAATCGTGTATTGACGACTTGACGCCCCTCGCTCGTGCACAAGGATCAACGATTAATCTCTTCGCACCGGGCGGGCACCTACCAGTCGATCTCGATTCAGGTCGGGTTCGACGGATTCTGCAGAACTTTTTGTCTAATGCTCTCGATCACGGAGAAGGCGGGCCCATCGAGGTGTGGGTTGATTCAACTTCCACGGCAGTATCGTTTGCGGTTCGCGACCACGGGGTCGGGATGTCATCGGACGATGTCAAGCGGGTATTCGATCGGTTCTGGAGGGCGGATCCGTCACGCCAACGCCAAACGGGGGGAACGGGATTGGGTCTCGCGATCGCGCTCGGATACGCGAAACTTCACGGAGGCGTCATCGACGTCTGGTCTGAACCGAAACAGGGCGCTTGCTTCCGTTTGACGATTCCACTGGGTGGCGCGGTCGACCCCGTTTCGCCGCTCGGACTTCCACCGATTGCCGAGGAAGCCGATGCGTAGAGTTGTGCTCATTCTCGCTGTGCTATTGCTCACCGGGTGCGCGACGATTCCCAAGATGGGACCGGTACTTGTTGCTGGCCCCAACACGGGTGGGTCACAAACGGAATTGGGATTTTTGCCCGCGGGACCGGCCGAGGGTGCCACGCAGCGTGAGATTCTTGATGGCTTTATTAGCGCTGGTTCCGCACCGCAAAACAATTTTCGAATTGCACGGAGTTTCCTCACAGATGAGGTGGCCCTGGTCTGGAACCCGACCGGCTCAACAATGGTGCGTGGGGTCTATGACTCGGTCAAGGTAACCTCAGCCACTGAGATGACTTATTCAACTGGGATTGTGTCTGTGGTGGACGAAGACGGAGTGTTAATCAGCATTGAGCCAGAGAGAAACTTCGAATGGAATTTCATTTTTTCCCGCGTCAACGGCGAGTGGCGACTTTCCAATGTACCTGACGGCACCCTGATTTCGGAAACGACATTTTCCTCGACCTATGGCGAATACTCCGCCTACTTCTTCAACTACGACCGAACCGCTCTTGTTCCAGATGTGCGAATCTTTTCGCGACAAGGCGACCCCGTGGCCTCCGTTGCTCGTGCGGTGATCGCGGGACCATCAACCTTTTTGCCCAACTCGTCGACGGCGTTTCCCGAAGATTCGGAATTGGTGAGTGTGCTGGTGGATGCCGAAAATGGAAAAACGATCGTCGACGTTTCCGGCAGCGCCAGTCGGGCCTCAATCACAGATCAGCAGAACATGCTGGCGCAGCTCAGAGTGAGCCTCGCGGAATTCGCCGATGTCACCGCAACGGAGATGTCGGTCAACCAGTCAATACTGTCGATTGCGACCGTACCCGGACTTGAGCCCGATTGGCGGGTGGACGACCGCCCGCTCATTCTTTACAACAACTCTTTCGGGTACTCAACCGGATCAGAGACTGAATCGATCTCTTCGATTGAGGCGAACATCGTGAACCTCGGGCCGACGTCGGTTTCGTTTGACGCGTCGACCAACACTGCCGCCATCTCCTCGCCCACGGGGGTCTATCTAGTGAAGGACGGAGTAAACCGGTTATCGAGGCAGGTGTCCGTCGTAGACCCCCAGATCGGCGGTTCACAATCAGTGTGGTGGGTAAATCCTGACTCGCCCGCTCGCATTTTTGTAGACACCGCCGGTCGGGACTTCACAATTGACGGACCGTGGTCTCGTTCCGCACGCATCGTCGGGCTCGAGGTGTCTCGTGACGATACGCGTGTGGCTATCGCGGTCAACGACCTCGGGCAAGGATACGTTCTAGTGGGCGCGATAGCGGCTGACAACTCCGGTAGGCCGACGTATGTGACCGCCTACCGTCGGCTCGCTGTTTCCGCTGATTCCATTGTCGACCTCGCGTGGGCGGACTCGACACACGTCGCTTTGCTCGGAGAACGCAACGGTGTGGTTCACGCCGAGTTGGCGACGGTAGGTGGGGGCTCACGACTCATTGGTCAACCGCCTAATCCGACTGGGATTTCCGGAGGAAACAGCGGCGAAGCGGGGCTGGTTGTCATTTCTGGAAATGGCCAGCTGTGGAAACCGCGCGGTGGGGGTTGGGAATCGACCGGAGTTGTCGCCGACGTGCTCGCAACCCAGCACTAGGGCGGGTTATCCACCGATTAGCGGGGCAGGCGACACATTCCATGGCGGTTCCGTCACTGTTGAGACGTGCATCTCATCGAACAATTTTTTGACTCTCGTTGTATCGGATGCGCCACCTGGGGCGCTATGGTGTGTGACACCTGTATCGTGCGTTTCACGGCAAGACCCCAGCTCGCAACCACGTCACGCGGTATTCCGCTCGTCGCGCTCGGGGCATACCGCGGGGGGCTGCGGGCCCTCATCTTGGCGGCGAAGCATCGCAGTGCCCACGCTGTGATTCGGCGTCTCGGTGGTGCGCTTCGCGATGCGGCGCTGCCATGGGGGGACGTGATTGCGATCCCCGTACCGTCATCGCGACCAGGATTCCTTGCCCGCGGGTACGGACTCGGGTCGACAATTGCGCGGGCCGCGGAACTCACGGTTGCGAACTGTTTGCTGATGGACGACCTCGGGACGCAACGGGGCCGCCATCGAACAGAGCGCCGCCGCCGCACCATCCATGTCGGTTCACGACGACCTCCGATTGGGTCTCGTGTTGTCATCGTCGATGACGTGATGACAACGGGTGCATCGATTGATGCCGCGACCGACGCGTGCGTCAGGGTGGGACTGCGTGTGGTGGGAGTGCTCGTCGTTGCGATTGCTGAGCAACGGACCACCGCACCATTCATCGCGTAGCGTGTCGGTTTGCGTGTTCTTACTGCGTGGTGGGCCAAAACGTTTCATCGTAGAATAGAAAGTACGCCGATACGGAATCACAAATGCCGTGTTGACTCATGAAACGGAGTGCCGAGTGGCAAATCTTCTGGAAAAAGTCCTGCGCGTTGGCGAGGGTGCAACCCTTCGTAAACTCAAGCACTACGCAGACGTCGTCAACTCTCTTGAGGACGTCTTCGCGAAGCTATCCAACGAGGAATTGCGTGATGAAACCGTCCAGTTCCGAGAGCGCTATTCATCCGGAGAGTCACTCGATGACCTACTGCCGGAGGCGTTTGCCGCCGTGCGCGAGGCATCCAAACGCACCCTTGGTTTCCGCCACTACGACGTTCAAATAATGGGTGGAGCTGCCCTTCACCTTGGCAATATTTCTGAAATGAAGACGGGTGAGGGGAAAACGCTCGTGGCCACCCTATCCGCCTTCCTCAACGCAATCCCATCGCGCGGGGTTCACATCATTACAACGAACGATTACCTGGCGGCCTACCAGTCGGAGCTCATGGGTCGAATTTTCCGCATGCTGGGTATGTCGGTCGGTTGTATCCTCGCCAATCAATCGCCCGAGGTGAGGCGACAGCAATACAACGCCGACATCACATACGGCACGAACAACGAATTTGGTTTTGATTACTTGCGTGACAACATGGCGTGGCAACGCTCGGACATGGTTCAGCGCGGACACTTCTACACCATCGTTGACGAGGTCGACTCGATCCTCATTGACGAGGCACGCACCCCACTCATCATTTCTGGTCCTGGATCCGACGAGGCGAACCGGTGGTTCGGTGAATTTGCCAAAATTGCCGAGAAGCTAGTTCGAGATGTCGACTATGAATTCGACGAGAAAAAGCGAACCATAGGCGTTCTGGAGGACGGAATCTCCAAGGTAGAGGATTATCTCGGAATTGACAATCTGTACGAATCAGCTAACACCCCGCTCATTTCGTTCCTGAACAATTCGATCAAGGCGAAAGAACTGTTCCGCCGAGACAAGGATTACGTCGTCATGAATGGCGAAGTTGCCATCGTCGACGAACACACCGGGCGAATCCTGTCGGGTCGGCGATACAACGAAGGTGTTCACCAAGCCATCGAGGCTAAAGAGGGAGTCGAGGTCAAGGCCGAAAACCAGACGCTGGCGACGGTGACGTTGCAGAACTACTTCCGTCTCTACGAAAAACTGTCGGGAATGACGGGAACCGCTGAAACCGAAGCCGCCGAATTTGCCTCGACCTACAAACTGGGTGTCGTGGCGATTCCGACGAACCGCCCGATGATACGACTCGACAAGTCTGACTTGATTTATGCCTCTGAGGCCGCGAAGTACCGCCAGGTTGTCGAGGACATCGCCAAGCGTCACGAGAAGGGCCAGCCGGTCCTTGTAGGAACCGTGTCGGTCGAGAAGAGCGAAAACCTGTCGAAACTACTGGCAAAGCGCGGGATCAAGCACGAGGTGCTCAACGCGAAGAACCACGCGCGTGAAGCGGCAATTGTCGCAGAGGCCGGGCGCTTGGGTGCTGTGACGGTTGCCACAAACATGGCGGGTCGCGGTACCGACATCATGCTCGGTGGAAACGCTGAATTTATCGCGGTGACGAAACTTCACCAGGCGGGGCTCAACCCGACCGAAAATCCAGAGGAATTCGAAGCGCGATGGGACGAGGTGTTCACCGCGGTGAAGGCGGACGTCTCTGTCGAAGCCGAGAAGGTTGTCGCGGCCGGTGGACTGTACGTTCTCGGCACAGAACGCCACGAGTCTCGTCGCATTGACAACCAGCTTCGCGGTCGTTCAGGGCGCCAAGGCGACCCGGGTGAGAGCCGCTTCTACTTGTCGCTGCAGGATGACCTCATGCGTTTGTTCAACTCGGGCGCAGCTGCGGCCATCATGAGCCGAACGGGTGATGATGACATGGCTATCGAGTCGAAACTGGTGTCCCGTGCAATTCAATCCGCGCAGTCACAGGTCGAGGCCCGCAACGCCGAAATTCGAAAGAACGTTCTCAAGTATGACGACGTCTTGAACCGCCAGCGTGAAGCCATCTATGGTGATCGCCGCCAGATTCTCGAGGGTGCATCCATCAAGGACAAAGTGACATCGTTCATCGAACGAAGCGTCACGGAGGTTGTCAACCAGCACACGGGTAACGCCCGTAACTCGGATGAATGGGACCTGGAACAGCTCTGGGTGGATGTTCGCCAGATTTTCCCTGTGACGATTTCGGTGCACGAGGTCCTTGCCGAATACGGTGCGAAAATTACGGCCGCTGACGTCACGCGTGAATTAATCGCGGACGCGATGGTTCAATACGGAATCCGCGAAGGGTCACTGGGTGAAAACGCCATCCGTGAACTCGAGCGCCGAGTGGTGTTGTCGGTCATCGACCGCCGCTGGAGGGACCACCTCTACGAGATGGATTATCTCAAAGACGGAATCGGTCTTCGCGCGATGGCGCAGCGTGACCCGCTGATCGAATACCAGCGCGAGGGATTCACGATGTTCCAGGCGATGATGGGCATGATTCGCGAAGAGTCGGTCGGCTTCGTTTTCAACCTCGACGTCCAGGTCGTTCCGGCAGGCGGCGTCACCCAGGTTCAGGCACCCGGCATCGCGCCAGCGCCAATCCCGACGGAAGGCCTGTCGTATTCGGCGCCGAACGAGGACGGCGAAACCGTCATCCTCGATCAGTCCGGCGGCCAACCAACCGCCCCGCAAGAGCGCATGCGTCCCCGCCGCGGAAACCAGCAACCACCTGCACAGGGCGGTGGCACGAAGGGTGCTTTCGGTCAGGCGCTCGACTAACTAGAGCAACGCGAGTGCGCTCGCGCGCCAGCGGTGGTCGAGCCCTTCGAGGCGAACGCACACGGCGCGCGTTCGTTGGCCGAAGCGAACCAAACTGACGCCTTCGACGGCGCCGTCGCGGGGTTCGGTGACGACAGTGAGCCCGACAATAATTAGCGGCCCAGATTTGATTGTTTCGGCACGCGCAACACGATTTCGGCGCGCAGCGATGGAGCGTTCGGCCACGACGCGATAAACGTCTTCGGTGACCCACCGCCCGATCTGTTCAACTGGACGGATC
Organism: Gulosibacter massiliensis; assembly: GCA_943325745.2. GTDB lineage: Bacteria > Actinomycetota > Actinomycetes > Actinomycetales > Microbacteriaceae > MWH-TA3. Next base: position 3,098 of record CALPQP020000002.1, on the reverse strand, counting down.
CCCACAATGATTTCGCAACCGATGAGCGCGAGCCGTTCGATTGTTTCCCGCGGATCCGGTAATTCAACTCGCGGTGTCGGTTGTGGATCAAAGAACTCCATTGCACGGGATGTGCTGTGCCGGGGTGATTCTGATGAGGAGATTGTTTCAACCATTGCTGTACTCGATTCCGGAGCGTGGATTCGTGACAGAGGCGTTGCCTCATAACGCCACAACCTTGTCGCATTTTGCGGAAGCGTGAGCCAGGTCGTGAAAATCTGTGGATAAGTAGAAGAGGATGGGTTGCGCTACTTATTATTCGACACATGTCCAGAAATGAAAACCTCTTGGGTCTGGGTTCTCTGTGGGATGTGGAACAAATGAACATCGAACGCGATGTCGCGCGGGAGCGAGAACGTGATCGCAAATCGGAATTGTATTTCTCCAACGCAATGTTGGCGCTTCGTGTTCATGACGGGCTCACGATTCAGGTGACGTCACTTGACCGCGTCATTCATGTGCGTCGCATCGGAATGATGTGGGTTGATGGGGTTGTGTGTGGCTCGAGTGAACGGGCGATTGTTCCGTTCGACGCGATACTCACTGCATTTTCCCCATCAGACTGCGGGTGTGCATCATCTGAACCAGACTGTTACGAGTTAGTCCCGCTTGGGGCCGTTTTGCGGGATATCGAACGCCGCTCGTCGTCAGTCACGATCGTGGGTGAGCGATTCGGAGTCCGGGGTCGCATCACCGGTGTATGGCGTGATGCCGTGACGGTGCGTTCACTCCGCCGTGAATCGGTTGTGCCTCGATCAGCACTGAGTGTAATTCTCGTCGACGATGGCGAAAGGCCCTGACCCCACAATAGACGGCACAAAATCCGGTTCCTTGCCCAACATCAACGCGTCCCGCTGCATCGCGGCGACAAATTCAACGACGGCGGTATGAGCGACTCGAACTCGGCGTCCGGGCGCGACGGGAAGTTCGTCGCGGGCAATGAACCCTACGACTTGCTCGCGGGACGTTCCCAGCACTTCGGCTGCATCAGCGACGGTCAACAGCCACTCTTCGGTCATACATCGAGAGTGGCACGAGTTCGCACGCCGAGACTGAATTAACCAGAGTGTGTGGATAACTATTTCCGAACGCACCGACCAGCCCCACGATAGGTTGCGGAAAGGAAGTCCTGTGTACTCAATTTTTTCATTCCTTCGGCGCCAATTGGCTGCCTCTCGGACAATCGCGGGAATCGTTCTCGTCATCGCCAGCATCGTTGGTGTGGTTGGTGTCGTTCGGCTTTCGACTCCCGGCGACCGTGTCATCATGGCGATCAGTTTTTTGCCAGCAGGGACCGTCATCACCGATGACGTCATCGACGAGGTCCGAGTTTCCGATAACGCCTCGAACCCTGGTTTTTCACGGACTGATCTGATCGGGCGAGTCGTTGGGTCCGACATTGGAGCCGGCGAAATCATCACCTCTCGAATGCTAGAACAATCACTCTTTTCACGAGTTCAGATTTCGGTGCCGCTAGGTGTGACCCCACCGCCGTCGTTGACCAGCGGCTCGTCAATAGATATTTGGGCGGTTGACGAGGACGGCGATGCGCCGCCATTCACTGTTGCCCGGAACGCGGTAGTGGTGTCCATCGCCGAAAGTGGTTTCGGTGGGGACTCGGTCGCGACAATTCTCGTGGACCCGCTCGAGGTCGATAGGGTGCTCGCAGTTCTTGATTCTGAGCATGTCATCGTTGCCACGTCTGGTGAAACTCCGTGACAAAGGTCGGGGTGCTTGGTCCGTCAACGAGGTTGGCAGACCTCGGCACCATCGCGGATTGGGCAGACGTCGTGTGGGGAGTCGATTCGGTTCGAGACGCCGTCCGCCACGTCTCTCAATCACCCGTTGACGTTCTCATCACCGAGGCCAGCGTTGCGTATCTGACGGAGGAAGTTCTGCGCTTAACACCTCACCCCATCGGCCGAATCTGCGCCATCGCTGAAGCGAATGGTGTCTTCGAATGGGCGACCGGGCTAAGAGGAATCCATGCGGTGAGGAGTTTCGCGGACACACGATCCGTCGTTCGACTCGTCACCGATTCGGATTCGGAACGGACCGCGACAACGGGACTCTCCTCTGTCGCAGTAAACGCGCGCCGCAACCCGGTCGTGCTCGCAGTCTGGGGGCCGGTTGGTGCACCCGGAGTCACAACGACGGCCATTTCCGTGTCGAGTGTTTGTGCTCAAGCGGGACTTTCGACACTTCTCTGTGATGTTGACACCCGTGGATCATCAATCGCGATTGCTTTGGGCGTCCAGGACGAAACGCCGGGGTTTGCGGCCGCGTGTCGATTGGCGGGTCGAAATGAACTGACTGCCTCTGAAATCGGCCGAATAGCCAACACCGTCGAACGAGACGGAGTGCGGTTATCGGTTTTGACGGGCGTTCCGCGTGCGTCACGCTGGGCCGAAGTTGGGCCCGAAAAGGTCCGTTCGGTATTGGACCTCGTGAGGGAGTTATACGACGTAGTGATTGTCGATGTGGGCTTCGGTTTGGAAGAGAACGAATGGATTGATGATGCTCCCCAACGAGACGGCGCGGCGCGCGAAATCCTGCGCCGAGCTGATTCTGTCATTGCGGTGGGTGCGTCCGATGCCGTCGGGGTTTCGAGAATCATCCGTGGACTTGATGAAATCCGTGAGCTGTGCGAACCCCCAGTCCTTATTCTCAACCGCGTGGCGCCGGGGTCGGGTCGCGATGCAGCGGAGGCAATTCACCGCTTTAGTGACCACATCGTGCGGAGTATCATTCCGGCCGACGGTCGGAGGGGGGTCGACGAAGCGTTAGGTCGGGCTCGGAGCAACCCGATACTGTGGCGCGAGGTCGCTCAACGTGCGGGCGTGGCATTACCGACTCCTCGCAAGTCGCGATGGCGGCGGTAGCCTGTAAAGCATGCTGACCTTCGCCGAAATTGTCGCCGAGCAGGCCGACATGGCCCCGGATGACGTCGAGTGGTTGCAGGACCTCGTCCGCGAAGGCCAGATTGTGGCGGACCTCTCGCTCGCCGACATCGCGATGTGGGTGCGCACGAAAGATAAATCGTGGGTGGCCGTCGCGCT
>CALPQP020000001.1 GCA_943325745.2 Gulosibacter massiliensis | reverse complement strand
CCGTTCGATACGTCGCTCCCGTCAACCCGGTGATTGCAACGCCCACACCGCCTCCGATCAATCCAGCAATGACCGCGATTGCCGCGGCCGTTTTGATGGGCATGTCGCCGACAAGGAATGGCTGGCGCGGTTGGGGAATCGACGGCGGCTCGATGACGGGTTTGCGAACGCGAGGTTTGCGAAGGGCGGGAGTGGGGACGTTCTCGTTTTCCATACCCTCAAGAATGGACGCTTTTCCTAAGAATTTCCCAAAGTTACCTAAATGTTTCCATTTGTCACTCGAAGGGACATCCGAATGCCCCTCGCGAACACGGTTGATCAACGAGGGCCGTGTCGGCCGCGAGAACGCTTACGGTGAGGTCATTCGCCCTGGCCTTCACGAGGCCGGTAAGAGACCGCCAGCCCTGAGAACCGAACTTAAATTTCGCCGAGTAAAAAACGACGAGCTGAACTCGAACGTCTCCGACCTCGGCGTATGAGTGGCTCGTCGGTGTTTGTGTCCACGGTGGCTGGCCGAGTGCCCGCCAGGTTTCGCCAGGACTCTCACTCGTCTGCCGAGAACCGTCTCCAAAGGAACGCCGATACAGCACCGGGGAAAATCTGACACGGGCGGGGTGGTCCAGCAGTCTGCCCGAGACGACGTGGGCCTGGGCGGTCGACCAAAAATTCGCGGGGATCCGTCGGATCGCCCATCCCGTCGGTTCGACGAACTGCTGCGGTGACCGCGGTTCAAACGATTCGAGATCGCTGACGGACGTCGGTCCACCACCACCCTTGGGTGGCGACGTACCAACACACTGCCCGTTGACAACGACGGGGCATTCATCCGGCCCGTCGTTGTCAGCGCCACCTGATGAGCCGCCCGATGTCGCGTCACCCCACAGGTCGACTCCGGTGTCGGTTGTGCCACCACCAACTGAACACGACCCCGCAGCAATTTGTGCGCCGCTACACGAGACGGCCGTCGCGGGGGCAGACATCGCGGTCGCCGCCAACACCACGATCAGAGCGACGGAGACACGGTGCACCATGTTGAGTCCTCCCAGGGTGAAATCTCATCGATGACTAGTGCGCCGTTGCGCGGAATCAATCGAACGGTCACGTGAAACTGTGTTGTCGCGCTGCCCAGACAGGCCGAAACGAGCGCATCAACCACTGTGTGTCGTCCCCGCATCGCGGTGAGTTGCCAGCGCGACATCGACACTGTCGCTGCGTTTGGGCCCAACGCGGTGAGCGCCGCGAATCCGTTGGATTCTTCGATTGCCCACTCGGGAGTGGTCAGGCCATTTATCGCCGAAACCGGCGTATCACCGGACACAATTTGATTCGTCACCTCAATGTAATCTTCCAGCGTTGCCCCAATCAACAACTCGGCATCCGCGACGAGGACACTGGTATCCGCGATCGCCGGCGGTGTTGCGGTCGGTTCGTTCTCAGGCGGGACGCCCGCAGAGCAACCCGCGAGGAGCAACCCGAATGCAATGACAAATAGAGTGCGCATTCAGTGAGGGTGCCACACCTCGGTGAGGAAGGGGCGAATTATCCCCAGCTACAGAGGTGCGACCCCGTAACGACGGTTCCGAAGAGCCGGGTTCGAGCGGCGAGCCGCCAGGACCGCGTCGGGATCAAGGACAACATCTAACACAATTTCGCCCGCACTGGCCTCGATGATGACGTCCCCCTGAGGGTCGACGACCATAGATTCGCCGATTCCAGAAGACCCGGCGTGATTCGCAGCGACAACCCACGAGACGTTCTCGATGGCACGAGCCCTCAGGAGCGTCTGCCAGTGTTCCGACTTTCGCGGACCCGGAACCCAATCCGCGGGAACCGCCAGAACTGTTGCTCCCGCATCGACCAAGCGGCGCGAGACCTCGGGGAATCGGAGGTCGTAACAGGTTTGAACGCCGACCGACCATCCGTTGACGTCAACGACCAACGGGGATTCGGCGGGGTCCCCGGCGGTGATGACCGCCGATTCGAGCGCGCCGAACGCGTCATACAAGTGGACCTTGTCGTATCGTCCGACCACCCCGTGGGCATCGACCGCGACAACCGTGTTCGTGATGCTATCGCCGTTCGATACAAGTAATCCGGCGAGAATGGTCGCCGAGAGTTCCCGTGATTGTTCTCTAAGGAAAGTGACGAACGGTCCGTCGATGGGCTCTGCGCCGTCATGCCAGCGCTCGGTGTCGGTGTGAAACCACGCGGAGTATTCGGGAAGAACGATGAGGTCGGCGTCGCCGAGGTGGCCGAACGCGTCACGCAACACTTCACGGTTGTCGGCGGCGTCATCGGACGGCGAAAATTGCACCAACCCGACGCTGAGTTTCTCCATATTCCGAGCCTATCGCTCAGCGATTTTTCTCAACAAAAACGGCCCCGAACGAATTCGGGACCGTTTCACTTGGTTGCGGGGGCAGGATTTGAACCTACGACCTCCGGGTTATGAGCCCGGCGAGCTACCGAACTGCTCCACCCCGCGTCACAAGGGTCGAGTCTATCACGGGGCAATTGCCACGCGTAATCGGTTTAGCGCGAGAGCTCGTATGCCCTCTGCAAAGCGGCTTGGAGTTTCTTGTCCGCTTCGGCGGCGGCGACCAGGTCGTTCGCCTTGTACGCCGCTGCACGGTCGAGCAGGGCCTGTCGTGCTTCCTCGAGTGCTGCTTGAAGTTGCGGCGACACGTTGTCGTTCGGAGTTCCCGGTTCTGTTGGTGTTTCCGGGGTCCCCGGATCGACACCAGCGTTTCCACCGAAGAGGGTGTCGAGCGCGGCCGGAAGCGTGTCTTCGAATGCAATGGAGTCACCGAACGACACCAGGATCTTTCTCAGCAACGGATACGAGGTCTCTCCCGTCGACCGCACATAGACCGGCTGAACATACAGGAGTCCGCCACCGACCGGAAGGGTCAAGAGGTTTCCGGGGACAACCTCGGTCTGTCCTTGACGCAGCAGGTTGAGCTGCTGACTCACGGTCGCGTCCGAGTCGAATTGTGCCTGCACCTGACCCGGTCCCGGGATGGTGGTCTGTTTGGGCAGAGTCAACAGCGTCAACTTGCCATAGTCCGGGCCTGGATCAGAGTTCGCCGACAAGTAGCCGTAGAGAACGTTTCGCGAGTTTTCGCCCGTCGCCTGCGGAATGAAGGTCGAGTACAACGAGAAAGCTGGCTTTTCTGCCCCCGGCATTTGCATCGTCAAGTAATACGGAGGTTGAAGCGTCGGGTTTTCGGGTGTCGACACCGGGTCATTGGGTGTGACCCACGTGTCTTCAGACGAATAGAAGGTTCCCGGGTCCGTCACGTGATACGAGCCCAAAACCGCGCGCTGGACCTTGAACAGGTCTGATGGGTACCGAATGTGAGCGAGCAGGTCCGCGCTCATTTCGCTCGCAGGCTTCAGTGTCTCGGGAAAAATTTTTCCCCAGGTCGACAACATTGGATCCGTCTCGTCCCACGCATAAACGGTGACCGTGCCGTCGTAAGCATCAACCGTGGCCTTGACCGAGTTGCGCATGTAGTTGGCCGGGCCGCTTGGGACAGTCGATCCCAGAGTGTACGTGTCGAGAATCGCTGTCGAAATGTCAACCGACGTCGAATAGGGGTAGTTGTTGCTCGTCGTGTACCCATCGACAATCCAGGTGATCCGTCCGTCCACAACCGCGGGGTAAGGGTCGTTGTCGAGCGTCAAATACGGCGCGACCTTGTTGACTCGCACCAACGGGTTACGGTCGTACAAAATCTGTGAGTCATCAGAAATGGCGTCCGACAGCAAAAACTGTTCGGATTGGAAGTACATCGCGTAAATCAACCGAGTGAAGATGTTGTCCAACTTCGGACCGCCGTCGCCTTCAAAGGTGTACTTCGCGTTTCCCGCCTCGGACTCGGAGGACGCCGACGGGTAGTCGAGCTCGAGTGCCCCGTCCGCCCCTTTTGCGCCGACGATGGAGTAGAGCGGAGATGACTCGCCGAAATAAATTCGGGGTTCGTAGGTGCCCAGCGCGCCGGAAACGGGAATCCCCGACTCGAGGAACGTCGGTTGGCCGTCGGCGTTGCGTTCGTTTCCGAACGCTGCGACGATTCCGTAGCCGTGCGTGTACACGATGTGGTCGTTGTACCACGTGGTTGACGATTGTCCACTGAGGTCAAGTTCGCGAAGGGCAAGAACGGTGTCCTGCATCGTCCCGTCAATCAGGTATCGGTCGACATCAAGATGCGCGGGAAACTTGTAATACTGACGGAATTGTTCGAGCTGCGCAAACGCGTCCGACACGAGTCCGGGGTCAATGATTCGAATGTGTGCCGTGGTTTCAGCGTCGGCACGGAGAGCACCCGGCTCCGCGGTCGTCGTCGCGTCATAGAGAACCTCGTTCACCTTGTCCAAACCGAATCCCGCACGCGTCCCATCAATGTTCCGCTGGATGTATTCGGCTTCGAGGGTTCGAGCGCTGGGGTCAACCTGGAATCTCTGCACGATCCACGGGTAGACACCGCCGATAACGATGGTGGCAACGATGAGCATGGCGCCACCGAGGATGGGGAGACGCCAGCGCCCGATGAATGCGGTCACCAGAAAAAACAACGCAACGAGCACGGCAATGCCCGCGAGAATCTGGTGTCCGGGAATTGTTGCGGTGGCCTCGGTGAATCCGGCTCCCGCTGCAAGAAAGCCCTCAGAGGGCGACACCAGAGTGGTGTACTGATTGATCCAGAGGTTTGCCGCCTGAATCAGCACGTACAGTGCGCCAAGAATCGCGATTTGGGCGCGGAACGGCTTTGAGACAATGACCTCACGGTTCGACGAGATGCGAACTCCGCCATAGAGGAAACCGGCGGCAGCACCTGCGAGAAGGGAAACGAGGAGCGCCCCCTCCACCTGGCCGACGACAAACTGATACATCGGAAGGTCATAGACGTAGAAAGACACATCAAGCCCGAACTGCGGGTCGGTCTGACCAAACGGGGTTTTGTTAAGCCACTGCACCACGATGGGCCAGTTGCTTGCCGCAGCAATCCCGGCGAACACACCGACAACCAGCGGTCCGAGGTGCATGACGAGTTTGCGAATCGGCTCAACAGCGAGGCGGTAGCGTTCCGCACCCTCCGACAATCGAACCGTCAGCGGACGCGTTCGATAGGCGATGTTGAGGCTCAGCCACAGCGGAATGGACATGAGGAAAAAGGCGGAAACTCCAATGATTCCGAGAGCGATCCACTGGGTGAACAGAACCGAGGTGAACCCGGCCTGGTCGTACCAGAGGACATCAACCCACACGCCCGCGAAGGTCACGAATGCGGCAACCAGAGCGAGAAGAACACTTATGGCAACGATGAGGGGGGAACGCTGTCGAAGCGAAGCGGGAACAGTCACGGCATGAACTCCTTATGTTGATAAAAGTGTACCCGCGACTCGCAGTGTGCTAGCCAGCAGAGCAATGGGGAAGCGCTTCGGTGCCCGATTGAGTCGAGATCGCGCGAAGTGCGGCCATCGCATCATCGAGTGTTGACACGGAAACTTCGCGGAGACCATCCGGAATGTGACCAAAGAGCGCCCCACAGTTTTCGGCCGGAACCAGCATCCAGGTTGCGCCGGAATTGCGTGCGCCGAACGCCTTTTGCACAATGCCGCCGATGGGGCCGACCGAACCGTCCGCCGAGATTTCGCCCGTCCCTGCGACGTTTGCCCCGCCGTTGAGCGACCCCGGTGTGATGGTGTCGATGATTCCCAGTGCGAACATCATGCCCGCGCTCGAGCCTCCGACGTCCGCAAGAGAAATGTCGACATCGAAGGGGAATCGGTAATTGCCGCCAGCCAGAATTCCAATCACCGGAGTGGTACCGTCGTGCTCGGATGCCACAACGCCGACGGTCAATGTCACGGTCGCACCATTGCGCTCGACGACCAGTTCGATTGAATTGCCGATTCCCGCTGTGTTGATGACGGCGCGAAGGTCCGACACGTTTTCAATGGAAATGCCATCCGCCGCTTTGACAATGTCCCCTGGCTCAACGAGTTTCTCGGACGGATACCCCGGGGTCGCTTCGGCGACAACAATCTCGGATTCGAAGGGGATTCCCTGATTTGTGAGCGCGGCCGCAATCGCTTCCTGTTGCGAATTGTCCATCTGGATCTTGGCGGCGTTGGCCGAGTCTGTTCGCGTCGTTCCCTCGGGGTACAGCAATTGCATCGGGAGCACCGCGTAATCGGGTCGCATCCAGGCGGCCGCGACCTCAAACCACGTGGGGTGAGAATCGGGTGATCCTTGGATATACACCGTCAGCATCGAGAGTTGACCCTCGGTTGGATAGGTGGCAGTGCCCGATACCGTGATGAGGGGCGTTTCCTTACCGTCGGCATCCTCGGCGGACCCCAGCGTGTTGTAAACCGGGCCCGGCGTTTCGATGACGTACGGTGCCGGCACCGAGGCAAGTCCCAGTGTGCCAATAACACTCAATGCCATTAGCGTCACGCCCCAGCCGGCGCGACTCAAGCGCGGTCGACGCGGGACGGTATCACCCGAGGATTCAGTCACATATTCCAGACTAGGTCACGGATCCAGCAGGTACGGTTGTTGACATGGCTGATGACGGCTCCGATGAATTCCAGGAGATGCTGCGCAAGTTCCTCGAGAACGGTGAGCACTTTGATATCGCGGAACTCGCCAAAGCGGCTGGGCTTCCGGGCGACGCAGCGACCATCGAAAAAATGTTGACCCAGTTACACGAAGCCCTGTCCCACGGCAATGAAGGCATCACCGAGCAGATGGTCAGGGACACAGCAACGAAGGTGGCAAACCAACAGGCGGAGACGGTCGCTGAAGCGACCGTGGCAGCGGCCGAAAGCGCCCTCCACTTGGCGTCCTTGTGGTTGGACGAAGCGACCTCGATTTCCCCGCTCACCGTGAGCCCGTCGACCATGACTCGTGGCGAATGGGCGCGGGCCACGATTCCCGTATGGATTCAGATTTCCGAGCCCGTCGCTCAGTCGATTTCAACCGCCGGTGAGCGCGCCTTGGGTGACAGCATCCCCGAAGGCGAATCCGCCACGGCAGCCGGCGCATTTGCCGCCTTGCGGCGACTCGGAGGCACGCTGTTTTCGTTGCAGCTCGGCCAAATCATCGGCCAGCTGTCTGGTGAGGTTCTCTCTGGCGGTGACATCGGAATTCCGCTCCTCGATGGCGTCCTCGAACACGAGTTGCGCGCGGTTTTGATTCCGCAGAACATCACCGCATTTGCCGAAGGTCTCGACATCCCGCTGGACGACGTCATGCTCTACCTCGCAATCCGAGAGATTGCCCACGCCCGCCTGTTCAAGCACTCCAAGTGGCTCAAGTTGGGACTCGTCGCGAGTATCACCGATTACGCGAACGGAATTTCTATCAATGCCGAGAGCATGCGTGATGCGATGAGCGACATTGACTTGACGGACGCCGAGGCGCTTCGACGCCTCGTCAGCGACGGGTCGCTCATTCCGCCCAAAACGGACGACCAGGTCATCGCCCTGACTCGAATCGAAACTCTACTTGCACTGATCGAGGGGTGGGTCGATGTCGTCGCCGACAACGCCGCCCACCGTCTGCCGAGTCGCAACGCAATCGCGGAAATGGTTCGCCGGCATCGCGCTGTGGGACGACCTGGAGAAAAAGCACTCGCGGGACTGATTGGAATCGATGCCCGTCCACGGCGCTTGCGCGAAGCGGCGTCGATGTGGCGCGCGCTCGATGCGGCCGTTTCACCCGAACAACGGGACAGCGTCTGGGCTCACCCCGACGTCATGCCGACCGGTGGCGATATTGACGATCCGGCTGCTCTGATTTCTCGACTGTCGGGGAATGGTCAACCCCCCGACGCCATGGACGATGCAATCCGGAGGTTAATCGACGAAGACGGGACTGTGGAGGGCGACTGACGTCGTGTGGCGTGGTGTGGGAGCATGCCACCGTGTTCATTCGCATCGACCCTTCGATTCCGGTCGTGTGGCGCGATTCCGAAACGGTGCAGTTGGGGCTCGATCCTGAATACACGCGTCTCGGCCCGCTTGACCTGACCCGTGCCCGAGGAGTCGCCGAATTGGTGCGGGGAACGAGTTTGGCGCGCCTTGCGTCCATTGTCGGCGGTGAACACGCCGCCCGATCACTCATTGATTCGTGCGGTGCCGTGTTTCATCGCCCACCTCGAGTCGCTCTGCCGCGGCTCGCCGTGGTGGGAGTTGCCCCAGCAACCGACACAATCGCGCGAACCTGGGTCGGGTCGACTCAATCGACGGTTGTCGCGGGGTCCAGTGCGGACATCACGGCGGTGAACGTCGACTTCGTTGTGCTCGTGAGTCATTTCGTGGTTTCCCCCATCGACGTCCAGCCCTGGCTTGGTCGGGATATCGCCCACTGCGCGATAGTGTTCGGCGAATCAAGTGTGCGCGTCGGTCCCGTCGTTCTTCCGGGAGAGACGGCCTGTATTCGCTGTGTCGAGTTGGCGCACATTGACGATGATCCGTCATGGTCCGCTGTCGCCCCCCAAATGTGGCGTCGGACCGCTGCCGCCGACTCCGTCCATCTCGCCATTCACGCGGCCGCGGAATCGTTGGGCATGTACCCGATGGGTGGCGGATATTCCGTTCGTGTCGACGGCGTGACCTTCCATCGCGCTGTCTCGCCACACGCTCTACACCCGGAGTGTGGTTGCCGCGCTATCCCAGGTGTTCCGGAATGAAGCGACTACGAGTTCGCAACGGACCAGACGCCTTCTGCCGTTCCGCCCAGCTCAGTGTGAGGGATCGTCCCGCTCGGGTGAACGCAACGTAGGCGAGTCGACGTTCCTCCTGCAATGGCCCATCACCCATCGAATAGGACAGCGGGAACAGTCCGTCACTCATGCCAATGACAAAGACGGTGTCCCACTCAAGCCCTTTTGCGTTATGAGTCGTCGATAAGGTCACCGCGGATACCGCCGGTTCAATTTCGTTGTCGACCCGGTGCTTCAGATCTGCTGCCAGGTCGATGACGGTCGCCGTGACCGGGAGGTTTTCGGCAATCTGTGCGAGCGCCGACATAATGTTCCAGGCGTGCCGGTCGACCGGGTTCGCTGGTGGTTTTGACAACCACCCCAGATTTTCGCGCAAAATGAGCGCCATGGTGTCTCGTGCACTTGCGGCGGGATCGGTCTGAAGGCGGCCCCGAACTAAGACGAGCGCCTGGGTGACGACGGGTTCATCAAAGAACCGTCCTCCGCGAACCCGAAACGGGATACGCATCTCGCCAAGAACCTGCTCAAACACGAGGGACTGGACGTTGATGCGATACAGCACCGCGATATCCGCTGGGTCGGTTCCTGCCTCGATGGCGGCGCGAATGGTCGTGCCGACGGCACGTGCTTCGTCCTCATCCGTCGCCGACACGATGACGCTGGGCACCGGGCCGGATTCGCGCATCGACACGAGTTCCAACGGAGAATTCGGAACAATCGAGTTCGCCAGTCGCACAATCTCAGGCGTTGATCGGTAATTACGGTCCAGTTCGACCGTTGTCGCACCGGGGAATTCCGATTCAAACCGGAGAAGGTGCTCGTCCGACGCACCCGCAAATCCGAACACCGTCTGATTGGGGTCACCTACGACACAGACCTCCGAGTGACTGCCCCGCCACGCGTCCAACAGCGCGCGTTGGACGGGCGAGACATCCTGGTATTCGTCGATGACGAAGAAACGGAACTGTTCGTGAACGCGGTCAGCGACCCACTTTTCCGAATTCAACATTCCCAGGGTTGCGATGAGCGTGTCTTCGAAGTCGAGATTGCGCTGATCGTCCTTGAGGTCTTCATATCTCTGCACGAGCGCGAGCGTCGCATCCGCCGACAATCCGCCGGGAAGCGGTCGCTCGGGCAGAACCGACTGATAGTGATCCATCGACAACAGTCGAACTTTTCGCCATTCGATCTCTGCCGCGATTCCTCGAAGTAGCTCGTCGGTCGCACGAATGTTCAATTGCGCTGCAGCGCGCTTGAGTGTCGCCGCTTTGGAATGCAGAACCTTCGGCAAATCACCGCCGATAAGGTCGGGCCAGAAATGAGCTAATTGTCTCATCGCAGCGGAGTGGAAGGTGCGACACGCAACACCCTCGACGCCAAGTTCGCTGAGCCGACTGCGCATTTCGCCCGCAGCCTTGACCGTAAACGACAGTGCGAGCACCTTTTCCGCACTGTAAACGCCCGCCTCAACGCCATACGCGATCCGATGAGTGATGGCCCGAGTTTTCCCCGACCCAGCACCAGCGAGTACGCGCACAGGACCGACCAACGCAAGCGCCACCTTGCGTTGGTTTTCATCGAGAGATTCAATGAGTGCGCTCATCGTGTTCCTCTCGCGTGGCAAACCTGAACGGACGCGGGTTCGGCTTAAAGTACGGATATGGCATTGTCCCCCATCATGCTAACCGCGTGGGCGGTTGCAGAGATCCCGTCCCTCGAAATCGACGGCTATCGGGACTCGTCGACCACCGACTTCGATCGCGTCACGTGCCGGACCTCGGACGATCGCGTGATTTCGATTTCGTCGCCACTGACGGCGGCTTCGGCGGACCTGCAGAACGCGGAACATCGTGTTGGGCAACTCCTCGGGGCCGGAGTGCGGGAACGGTTGCCGTTCGGAGTCCCCCACACTCTCGCGGCGGGTTCCCATGACAAGCGGCGAATTGTGGTTACCGAGGAAACCAGCGGATCTCCGTTGTCGAGCCTCAAGGACGCACGCAGCGCAATCCCATCGCTTGCTTCGGCCATCGCGGCAATCCATAGCCTGCCAGCGTCGATCGTCACGCGAAATGTGATTCCCGCGACGACCTCACTTGACAGCTTGCGGGACGCAGCCGGAATCATTGATCGCGCACACCAGACGACCAAGGTTCCAAGCCCGCTTCTCGATCGCTGGGACGCAGCCATCGAAGACGCCGGGATGTGGCAATTCACGCCCACAATCACCCACGGCAATCTGGACTTCGATGCAGTTCTGATGGATGGAGAAACGGTGTCAGGCGTCATCAATTGGGCGGGCGCTCGTGTTGCCGACCCCGCTGATGACCTGTGGCGAGTGTTCGCCCGGTTAGGTGCAGATGACGCCGCGGAATTCATGAGACTCTATTCGGCCGAACGCCCAACGAACGACAGGCGCCTTGCACACCGTGCGCGCTTCGCCTCGGAATTAGATATCGCCCGCTGGCTCATTCACGGCGCTGATTCACATGACGACGGAATCGTTGCGGATGCGGTTGCCATGCTGAATATCCTCCTCACCGCAGTGACCCACAACCCCGCGACCGATCTCGGCGCTCCGCCGAAGTCGCCGACGACATTGGTGTTCGGAGAAAATCGAACCGCCACACCGACGCAGCGAGACGAATCGGCGACCGAGCCGCTCTAGCTATCGATGGGAGGAAGTGCCTCGAGACGCGCGAGACGCTCGGGTTCCACGGTCCATTCCCAGTCATGAGCGATGTAGTACAACACCGCGTCAACGTCGGTCACATCAATTGAGAGAAGCGCGGCGAGTGCGCGTCGGTACAACACCAACTGCATTGCCTTGGCGTCTTTTTCCAATTCGGTCGGTTTCGCTCCGGTCTTCCAGTCGACAACAACCCAACGACCGTCGATGCGGTAGACCGCGTCAATCTTGCACACCACGATGTGTTTTCCTTGGGGAAGGAGAATCTCTAACTCGGTGTGTTCGGGTGTGAGTCCGGGCCACCGCGACGCGAGGTAGGCGTCTTTCAACCTTCGCATTCCGTCGTCGGAATCAGGGAGGTCGTTCGCTTCGTCCCATCCGTCAACGAAATCATCGTCGACGGCACCGCGTTCAATCCATAGGTGCACCTCGGTTCCCAAACGTGCTGCTCGATAGGGGCGGGTCGGGACGGGACGGCGGTTGCCTTCCCGTACTTTGGCGAGGTCCATCGACCACTCGGCATAGCGTGACGCGGGAATTCGCACCGGAATTTCCGCGGCACCGACCGTCTCGTGCGCGAGGAGTTGTTCGATGGCACGGGCATCGGCTGCATCGACTGAAACCGTTGACGACTCGATTTCCCGAGCGGCGGCATCATATGCGGCGCGATGCTTCGCCCGACCGAGCGGGTCACGCGGGGGCCACTCGACCGCGATTCCGTCACCGTCGGGGTTCGATTCCGGAACCGGATCGATGATTGCCTTTTCCAAGAGGCCAGCGGCGCGAAGTTCCTCCCAATAGGTGCTCGGAATCTTCGCCGTCTTGCCCTTGCCCTCGAAATGCGCACCCGAAATCCACAAGTGGTGGCGCGCGCGCGTCACACCGACGTACATCAACCGCCGCTCTTCGGGAAGGATCAACGTGGTTTTGAGTCGAAGCGTATAGGCCTCTGACTCGGTGACGAGTTCATCGATGGTGGTCGCCGTGTCCCAATTGAATTCGGGCAGATACCTGCGGTCGCTGCGGAATTTTCGGGGCAATGCACCGAGCTGCAACCACCCCATCTCGTTGGCCGCCTTGGACTTGTCGCCGCGAAGACTTCCGTTGGCGGGAATGGGTGGCTGGGTCCAACGCGGTAGGCCGACAACATCCCACTCGAGTCCCTTGGACGAATGAACGGTCAGCACTTGCACCACTCCGGGTTCCGGCTCATCGGTTCGCGGAGTCATCCGTTCGCGCTTTTCCACCTCGAAAAGCCAGCTGACAAAACCGCGGAGCGAATGATTGGACGGAATCGCGAGATACGAGTGGACGAGGTCGTCGAAGGCCTCGCGGTAGGCGGCGGGTGAATGATGTAGTGACGCAGCCCCTTCGACATCTAGTTGAAGGGCGGTGGCGGTGAGGCTGACCATATCGGGGATCGAGACGTCGATCTGCGACCGCAGGTTGTGGAAGAACTCGGCGGCGCTCACGAGTCGTTCCCAACCCTCGTCACTGAACGACACGCGCTTGTCGTACACAGTGTCCGTCTCGATTACGTCGCGCGCGGTGTATCGAAGCGAATCGAGTGCGTCCACGAGCGAGTCCGATTCGTCCTCGACGAGAGAACTACCGAGTCGAGCGCGTTGGTCTTTCGTCGTGTACGACTTCGCCACGTTGCGCGCATGGTTGTGAAGTGACCAGAGGTCGTCGACGGATACTTGCCATCGAGCTCCGCCGAGGAGTCGAACAAGTCGCGCACCTTTGCCCGGGTCGGCAACGACCGAGAGCCCGCAGTAAAGATCCGCGATGAAAGGGTTGCCCAAAATGCCCGCGACACCCAACAGGCGGTAGGGGACATTGTTGTCATCGAATGCCCGCAGAAACGTGTCGAGGTGGGTGCGAGTTTGAATGAGCATCGCCATTGTTGGCGCTGGGTCAGAGGCCTTTCGACCCGACTTCACAGGGTCGAGGTGGTGTTGGAACCACTTAGCCAAGCGTTCCGCTTCGACCGATGTGCTGGCGGCAAAGGTGCCATCGATGTCAAAGCGTGACGCGCCAGGGAACGAGTTCAGTCGATCGACGTCCAGGGGGTTTTGTTCGGTGCGATTGTCGAGAATGACGTTCGCCGCCGCCAGGATTGCGGTTCCGTTTCGCCACGAGGTGACGAGTGGTCGATGAGTGCGCTCACCTTCGGCGACGTGGAAGTCATCGTGGAACGACGCCACGTTCGCGGGGCTCGCACCTCGCCAACCATAGATCGACTGGTTGGGATCGCCGACGGCCGTGACGCGCTGGGGTCCGAAGAGTTCCGAAAACAAACTTGTCTGTGAAAACGACGTGTCCTGGTATTCGTCGAGGATGACGACCTTGAAGCGGTCGCGGTAGGACTGAGCGACACTGGGAAACTGCTGGATGATGCGCCGAGCAAAGGTCACTTGATCCGAGAATTCGACAACACCTCGGCGCTGCTTTTCGAGAATGAACCCGCGAGCGAGGGGAAGCAAGACCTCAAGCGCGCCGACGGCGTTCAACTTCGTGCGAAACTTCTCGGTATCGAGCGTTGACTTTCCCGGTAGTTCGCGACGTTCTGAAACCGCGCGCGCATACGTGATGACGTCGTCGTCATTCGTGACGTCGAATTCCCCCAGCTCCGCCGCCAGTCGAATGACCGCATCGACGACGGCATCGAGCGAAAAGTCATACTCACCGAGGCGAGGATCGGCGCACGCGGTCACAACCTCGCGGGCAATCGCATACGCCGTCGCTTCGGTGATTACGGGCGAATCGGAGTCCCACCCAATTCGAGCAGCGTGCTCGGCAAAGATTTCCGAGGCAAAAGCGTTGTACGTGGACACGGTCGGAGTCGCAAAACCGTGGTCGTCGTCGGCCAGGTGGTCGACGTTGACGCCCAGCGCCGCGAACTCGGCGCGACGGTTTCGGAGGAGCGTGATCCGTCGTCGGAACCGTTCCGACAGTTCGCGGGCCGCCTTTCGGGTGAAAGTCAAACCGAGGACTTCCTCCGGCCGAATCCCGTGCGTTGCGACGAGCCACAGCGCACGCAGCGACATGGTTTCCGTTTTGCCACTGCCAGCGCCCGCGAGGACCAGGTGAATACCCTCGGGGCTCATGTCGATGACGTCGGCCTGCTCGGCAACAGGTTCGAACCCGAGTCCGAGGAGCTTGTCCAGCATGCGGGGATCAAGATTATTCATCAGAACTCACCTCAGCGATTCTGACCCACGTGGTTTCGAGGTCGCGGACACCCGAGTATTCGGGAGCGGTTTCGGGTCCGGTGAATCGTTCGGAATGCATCGCCACTCCCATGTCAATGACCAAGTTGGTGAAGTCGTCGAGCGCGGCGGCATCCATCGCGGACTGGGTGCGAACGGTGTACCGCGAGTTTTTGCTCGCCGCGCGGGGGTAGAGAAGTCCGGCCGAGTGAAGTTTGGTTGCCTCGGCCACGGCGTCGCCCAGCGCTTTGTGGCTAAAGGCGAGTTGGTAGGCCTTCAGTTGCAAATGGGCTTCGGTGGCTTTGACCGATTGCGGGGTTCTGGCCGTTTTGAGGTCGATGATGGACACCGATCCGTCCGAATGTTGTTCGACTCGGTCGATTGTTCCGCCCACCACGATGTCCAGACCACCCTTCGCGTTCGTGGCGAGAGTGACGGTGGTGAATTTTTCGCTATCCAGAACACGCCGGCCATCAAGCGCCACGTCGCGAACGTAATCGGCGAGCGCATCGATCATGGACCGCGTCGTGGCGAGCCATTGCATGCGAAGCCACGGTGCGTCGAAGTTAACTTCGTTCCACTTTTCTTCGACAGCAGCCCACATTTCGTCGCGAGTGCCGTCGGGCGCCACTTCGATTGCTCGGTGTACGAGGGTGCCAATCGTCGCGCTCAGTCCAGATGCACCACCGGCCACGCTGGAAACGAACCAATCGAGCGCGGACTTGTCAAAGGTCTCGAGGTTGGATGGCGACACGGGTACGTGAGTACCCGAGAACAATTCGATCGGGGTCGTTTGGCGATACCCGATCCAGGAGTCGGGGTGGGCGCCTACAACCCCTCGATTGGCCAACTCACGGAGGGCCGCCGCACACCGTGCCCGTTCCGCCGTCGAACTGGTCGGGGACATGAGCAGGTGTCGAAGACGCCCGACCATGTCCCCAATGCTGGCGTCGATGCTTTCGGGGAAAAACACCCCGCCGCGGGCGTTCGCTGCGGGGGTCGCCCGGGAATAGTCATCGCCCGAGGATTTTTCGCCGGCGACCATTCGGAACAATCCGCTCGGCGTTTCGTCTTCGGATTGAATCGCGGTAACCAGTATTCGGTGACGCGCCCGTGACATCGCGACGAGGAATAATCGCACCTCGTCGAAAATCACGTCACGCCGGTGATCCACCGTTCGCTGGTCGATTCCCGCATGAACCAACGCGAGTTCGTTTGCTTTGAGAAGCGCGCTTCGGGCCCGCGTATTGGGCCACACGCCGTCGTTTAGCCCCGCGACAACGACAACGTCGAACTCGCGACCGACTGTCGCCGACGGCGTACACACCAGAACGGAACCGGAGGTGGCGCGCGGCGTGAGTGAGTCGTTCGGCACGGTTTGTCCGAGCACTCGGTCGAGGAACACATCGGCGGATTCGGTCGGGACGTTTTCGAGAGACGTTGCGGCGACCCCGAACAACGCCATGATGGCGTCGAGCGATTCGTGTGCCTTGACCGCGGCGGGGCCGGTGCCGAGTGTCGCGGCCGCCCACGACTTTGCCCTGTCGCTGCGGGCCCAGACGGCCCAAAGTAATTCGTCAATCTGCCGATCAGCCACGAGTCGAAGTGCACGTATCGTGTCGACAATCCATCGCACACCGGGGGCGGCGAATGTCACCTCGGTTTCGAATGTTCCGAGTTCCGTGAGCGCCTCGAGCATGAGTTCGTCGGCGAGTCGATTTCCGCCCGACGCGATTTCGGCTTTCCGCAGGTTTCGACGGAAACGTCGCAGATCCAGAGTTGTCAGTCGACCGAATGGGCCGAGCAACAATTCCTGAGCGATTCCGACGGTCAACGGTTCACGCCCGATTCCGATGCTGACCAGGTTGAGAAGCGACCACACCGCTGCGTGGTCGCGCAGTGGGGAACCCGTCGTTTCCGAGAAAGTGGGGATCGACATCGAATTGAGGTGTGTCACCATCGACTCGGCCATCGACCCGCTTCGAACGACGACGGCAATGTCACCGTACGTGGTTCCGCGAGCGACCGCGTCGCGGATGTAGCGCGCCACGACGTCGCGTTCGTGAGCCGGCGAGGCTGCGGTCGCGCTGAGTAGATCGAATCCCGGAAGTGACCGAGCGACCATCGGTTCGGGGATTGGCGGATACGCGCGACGGATCTCGGGGATACCGCCGCCAATCGTTGACGCGATCGAGCCGAGAAGGGACGGCATGACCCCACCTTGGCGGTGAATCGTCGTGAGGGCGTGGGTGGAACCCCACGTGAGGTCGGCGTCGTCGAGGAACGTGACCTGTCCACCGCGAAATCCCGACGTTGCGACGTCCGGGTCTCCGACTGCGATGACCGACCCCCGATGTTTCGCCCAAGCGATCACAAATCGCCACTGGGCGGGGGTGAGGTCGTGCGCATCGTCAACCACGAGCACCATGCGCGGTGCGTCAGACGCCGTCGATTCAACAATCAATCGCGCACGATCCACCAGTTCCGCCGGATCGACCTGACCAGCGCGAGACCGCGCAACGAGGCGACGATAGGTGGTGAAAAACGTCGCCGCTGCAGCCCACGCCGCGTAAGGGCTTTCGGAATCACCAGGACCTGTCCAGCCACGTTCCGCCTCGACCGCGAGGTTTGCCAGTGCGGCAAAAGGGGTGGCACTCGATTCGTCGACCAGCCCGAGGTCGCGGCTGCGCGATAACAGATCTCGAAGCTGGGTGCGAAATTCGCGAAGGCGTCGAACATCGGCATTGAGCGACGCCGGCCAGTACCCGTCCGTGCCGTCGGCGATTTCCCCGTCGAGAAGTGCCTTGATGTCGGAGTCCTGTTCACCGCCGGACATGAGTCGAGCGGTGAAACCGTTGCCATGTTCTGCGCTGACGATTTCGAATGCGAGCGATGACACGCTGCGCGCGAGGGGTCCGCGGGTGGCAACACCGACCCGGAGCGCGACGAGGTCACGGAGGCGAGTCGCCGCCTGGCGAGAGGGGGTGAGAATGCGAACCGCGGATTCACCATCACGCGAGATGAGAGCTGCGACGATTTCGGTGACCACCGTCGTCTTGCCGGAACCGGGGGCTCCGACAATGCGGAACAGGCCACCAGCCGCAGCGGCCGAGACGGCCGCGCGCTGGGAATCGTCCAATTCGAAAGTTGTCATTGAGTCGACTGTACAACTGAGCTCTGACGCCTATTAGCCTTGAGTCATGGACATTCGTATTGGAATTCAACACGCCCCCCGCGAACTCGCATTCGACACGGATGCGAGCGTCGCCGACATCGAGCAGAAGTACACCGCCGCGCTGGCCGCGAAAGGCGTTCTTCGCCTCAGCGACGCCAAGGGTCAGGAATACCTGATTGCCGCAACCGGTGTCACCTACATCGAATTCGGCACCGCCCAGTCGCGGCCCGTCGGCTTCGTTTCCTAGGCGGTCAAACCCAGCGCGTCCATTCGTAACGAATGGGATGTGATGAGTTCGGTGAAGACGGGTCCGAGGCCGTCCTCTTTGGGCTTCGGGTTGGGGTTCTCAAGCAGAGCGCTCTCGGCCATGAGCATCGTGTCGCCGACCAGTCGTCTCGACCACAGCGCAAGTGTGGGTCGCAGCCCGGGTTCGAGAGCAATTCGACGTTCCAGTTCCGTTCGAAGGACGTCAATTATCCTGTCACCATCGAGCGCCGCAATGACATCCGCGCGGACCTTCGTGGGAAGACCTTGGGCTAGTCGACGCCAAAAATCCTGGAGGAACGCCATCGTCACCCAGGTGCACGCGAGTCGTTCAACCCAGTTTCGTCCGCGAGTCCGTCGTTCAAATTCCCTCGTCGGGGCGATGAACGGACTCATCGCCGCGACGCGATCAACTTTCAATTTGTCCAACGTCGCGGCGAGGCTCGAAAATCGAACAAAGCACTCCTCGGCGACAATCGCGAGCGTCGATTCCGTCTCGAGGTCGGTCGCGTCGTGGGCGTGGCGCGCCGCGGACTCGGCGTAGCGCAAAAACAGATAAGCACTCTGACCGAGAAAGACATCGGGAGACGGCGCGAGGTCGGTAAATTCGACGCGCGCGCTCGCATCGGCGACCCTCGATCGGCTCCGTGAGCCGGATGTCGAGGAACGCCCACTCCTTCGAAAAAGGCTGGCCACCACCCCAGCATAGGCAGTTCCCGTCCACGGGTAGACTGATGTTTACCAACCGATTGGGTGTTTTGTGACTTTCCGTGATCTTGGCATCGACGATGACGTCGCCGATGCGCTCGCCGCTCGTGGCATCAACGAGCCTTTTCCGATACAAGAACAGACGATTCCGCTCGCGCTGACTAGCCAAGACATCATTGGGCAAGCCAAAACGGGTACGGGAAAAACATTCGGTTTCGGTCTCCCGCTCGTCCAAAAACTCGGGCTAGACCCCGCTCCGGGCGTCAAGGCCCTCATCGTGGTGCCGACGCGCGAGCTCGCAGTCCAGGTAACCGAAGACATGGAACTCGCGACGAGTAACCGTTCGACAACCGTTGCCGCGATTTACGGCGGTAAGTCCTACGAGGAGCAAGTCGACAAGATCAAGGCGGGGGCCCAGATTATTGTCGGAACCCCCGGCCGTCTGCTCGACCTCGCGGGCCAGAAATTGCTGTCGTTCGCCAACGTTGAGGTCATGGTTCTCGATGAGGCCGACCGCATGCTCGATCTCGGGTTCCTCCCCGACGTCGAAAAGCTCTTCGCCCAGATCCCCGAGAAGCGCCACACGATGTTGTTCTCAGCCACGATGCCCGGTGCAATTGTCGCGCTCGCTCGTCGCTTCATGACCAAGCCGATTCACATCCGCGCGAGCGAGCCCGACGAGGGTCTCACCCAGGCGAACATCAAACACGTAATTTATCGCGCTCACAACCTCGACAAAGACGAGGTTGTCGGACGCATTCTGATGGCCGAAGGTCGAGGCAAGACCATCGTTTTCACTCGAACGAAACGCAGCGCGTCGAAGGTGACGGATGAACTCATCGATCGAGGATTTAATGCCGTCGCCGTCCACGGAGATATGAGCCAAGAGGCGCGCGAGCGGGGAATGGCTGCCTTCAAGGCGGGCAAGAAGGATGTGCTCATCGCGACCGACGTGGCAGCCCGCGGCATCGACGTTGACGATGTAACCCACGTCATCAACTACACCGTTCCCGAGGATGACAAGGCGTACTTGCACCGCGTTGGCCGAACCGGCCGCGCTGGTCGCACCGGAATCGCCGTCACCTTCGTCGACTGGGATGACTTGCACAAGTGGGCACTCATTTCCCGAGCACTGGACCTTCCACTCGAACCGACCGAGACCTATTCGTCGTCACCCCACCTCTTTTCCGAACTCGACATCCCCGAAGGATCCAAGGGACGCCTCAAGGCTTCGTCGGGTCCGCGAGTCGAAAAGCCAGCGAGCCGCCCCGCGCGCGGCGCCGGCAACTCGGGTGGGAACCCCGGCGGAAACCCGTCCAACCAATCTGGCGGTTCGATGGCGGATAAGCCAGCAGGTGCTCCCCGAGAGCGTAGTCGGCGTCGAACGCGCAACTAACGCGCCTCCTGATAGTTTTGCAACGTGAAAAGAAAAGCCTCTCCCTCCGCGCGCGTCGCAGCGGGTTCGATGATTTTCGACTCGTGGGATATTGCCGTAGCGGTCGTGACACATATGGTGAACCAGGGAATCACGGATTTTTACATCCTTGATCACCGTTCGAGCGGGGATCCCCGCGACCTTTTTTTACGCCAAATTCCCGCCGAGGCAAAAATTCGCTGGATTCGAAAAAACAGCCCACTGTTCAGCCAAGCATCAACAATGACCGCGCTCGCCCACCTCGCTCGAAAAGACGGGTTTGACGCTTTCGTCCCTTTCGACGCCGACGAGTTCTTCACAGGTACGTCGCGGCCACTCATCGACGAGGTACGCGATTGGTTAGCAAACACTGACACACGAGCGTTGTCGTGTGTCATGGAACACTTCTACCAATCTTCCGACGTGTCGGACTTCACTCCCAACGACCTGTCGCACGTCCACTATCTGGCTCAACGAGGAGAAAAACCCACAGAGTTTCTCCTCAATCGCCCCACCGGATATAAACGATATGCGTTCTCATCAAAACCGAAGAAGGTCGTCATGCGTCTGGTGCCAGGCACAGAGGGAGACTTCGATTGGCTTCGTAAAGGAAACCATCGAGTTCTCAACGTGATGACCGGTGATTTTTATCCGGAAACAGAATCGTCCGCCGTGAGTGTTCTCCATCTTCCGTGTCGAAGTCGAAGCAGCCTCACGGTCCGTCGAGCGACGGCAATTCGAGCTCAACGCGACGTCGGCACGTCACTAGACACGGGTGACGCCGAGTTTGAAATCCTGGAATCCGTGCGTGAAGCTGAGTGGAATTTGTCGTCCGTTCCGACGGGCATAACCGAGGCTCGGATCACGGTCAGCGGCGTCACTGCTGTTCGGGATGAACGATTGTCTTCGCTAGTGCCAGAAATCATCCGAGGCATTCGCCCTCCAGATTCCAGCCCCGCGGAATGCATCGATGAAACGCAACGGATAGCTGACATTGCTTTGGATCTTGCAGATCCATTTGTTCGGGCAATCGCTCCATCAGAACGGAATTCCAATCCGACTGTCGAGATGCGTTCTATACGCAACCTTGAACGGAGACTGCTCAAACTCCAATCAAAATTGGATCAGACGCGACCGAGCCTCGTGCGCATTCTCCTCGACCGATTGAAGAGCCGCTAACTACGCCCACGCGATAGCAGAACCCGTTCCAGTCTCAGCGATCCGCTCGAACATGTCCGGTGCGGTTGTGTGTTGCCCGGGTAAAACGGGTTTCATTCCGTCCCCGTGATAATCGCTCGACCCGGTGATGATCAGGTCGTAGCGTGCGGCGATCGCGGCGAGCCGCTCGCGCCCAACCGGCGTGTTTTCTTCGTGATGAACTTCGAGGCCGGCTAGTCCGATGTCGACGAGTGCACCAAATTTTGCGTCAATTGCTGCGTCAGACAAATCAGGGCTCGCGAGCGAGGCACGGTCTGCCGTCCACGGATGTGCAAAAACGGGCACTCCGCCCGCCGCAACCACAACCTCGATCGCCCGTTCGATTGTCGGCGCGTAGTGTCCGACAAAATAACGCTCGTTGTCGGGCGCCAAGATCTCGTCGAATGCCTCACTGACCGTTGCGACGACACCCAACTCGACCAACGCACGGGCAATTGTCGGTCGCCCGAGCGTTCCGCCTTCCGTGTGGAAAGTGTAAACAAACTCGCGCGTCAAGCCTTCGATATCCGCATGAATCTTGTCGACCATCGACTCGAACCGCCATACGCGATCGTCCTTGGTCTTAGTCGCCTCATCGACGAGGTCCGGGAAATCGGGATCGACGAGATAGCCAAGGAGATGCACAGAATCTCCGTCCAATGACGCCGACAACTCGATGCCCGGAACGAAGGTCATCCCTAGGCGTGCGCAGGCTGCTCGTGCTTCGTCCCAACCAGCGGTCGTGTCGTGGTCGGTCAGTGAGACCACGTCGAGCAGTTGTTCCTTAGCGACCTCCATCACACGCGTCGGTGATTCGACACCGTCCGAACAGGTCGAGTGCAGATGAAGGTCAATTCGGCGAGACGTCATACCGTCAGCATAGTTTCGAGAAGTGGCAGACTTGAGTCATGAGTGACGACGCTATCTCGCGCAACGAAAACCGATCGACAACGCCCCACAACTCGGCGTTCCACGGCTACATCTCGGGTCAGTGGGGAAACGTTCAGCAGCCCGTCGCGGTTGAGCGCACTCAGGCGCCATTTTGTGCCGAACGCCGACGTGCCTTGTCTGCCGATTTCGCTGGCCAAACACTCGTCATTCCGGCCGGGCCTATGTTGGTGCGGTCGTACGACACTCACCACCCGTATCGCGCTCATTCGGCATTCACCTATTACACGGGATGGGGTGCCGATACCGTCCCCGACTCCGTTCTTGTCCTCACGCCGAACGGGCGCGACCACGACGCCACAATGTTTTACCGTTTCCCGGCCGGGCGTGGCACCGAGGAGTTCTATGCCGATGCCGACATCGGTGAGTTCTGGGTGGGCCCTCGCCCGACCCCCGAGGACGTTGCTGTCGAATTGGGAATCGCGACGAAATCACTCGCCGAGCTTTCCGGCGTTCTCGCAAAGGCCGATTCCAGTTGGGCGATGGTTCGGGAAGCGGATTCGGCCGTCACCGACATTGTCGATATTGCACGAGGGCACTGCGAAACTCGAGATGACGACCTCGCCGTGTTCCAGAGCGAACAACGACTCGTGAAGGACGCGTTCGAGATTTCCGAAATTCGACTCGCGGTTGCGGCAACGGCGACGGGGTTCGATGATGTGCTCGCAACGATGCCGGAGGTAACCGCACACAGCCGTGGCGAACGATTGATCGAGGGAACATTCAATCGTCGCGCACGCGCCGAGGGAAACAACGTGGGTTACGAAACAATCGCCGCCGCTGGCACTCACGCCTGCTTCTTGCACTGGGTGCGAAACGATGGCCCCGTCCGCGATGGCGATCTCGTACTGATGGACGCGGGCGTCGAAGTCGAGAGCTTGTACACCGCGGACATCACGAGAACCTTCCCCGCGAACGGCCGATTTACTGAGACCCAACGACTGGTCTACGAGGCGGTCCTCGAGGCAGCCGATGCCGCGTTCGCCATCGTGAAACCCGGAATTGTTTTCCGGGAAGTGCACGCCGCCGCGATGGGCATCATCGCCCGTCACGTGTCTGAGTGGGGCTTCTTGCCCGTCGCTCTTGACGAATCATTGTCCGAATCAGGACAACATCATCGTCGATACATGGTTCACGGAACGTCACACCACCTCGGGCTCGACGTGCACGACTGCCCGCAGGCGCGAAAAGAGTTCTATAAGGACGGCATTGTGCGCGAGGGAATGGTGTTCACGATTGAACCGGGATTGTATTTCCAGGTCGATGACCTCACGGTTCCCGAACATTTTCGCGGAATTGGCGTTCGCATCGAGGACAACATCCTTGTCACGTCAACCGGCGCAGAGAACTTGTCCATTGGTATTCCACGCACCGCTGACGACGTGGAATCCTGGGTTCGTCGCCTCGCCTAAACCGAGAGCGGAATTGACGTCGTGCCGCGTTGTGGCGCCGAATCGATGACGGCTTCGACGATTCGATTGAAGGCGATGACCGCGACGTCGGCGCGGTCGCCACGTGAAAATGGCATTCCGGTGTCGCCTGCCGCAATCACCGATGGTGTCAGCGGAATACTGCCGAACAGCGGAACATCAAGACGCGCAGCGACCTCGACACCACCGCCTGATCCGAACATCGTGTGAGCGACACCGTTGGCGTCGATCCAATCCGACATGTTCTCGACCACGCCGATGACCCTCTGCCCGAGTTGACGCGCAACGAGCCCCGAACGTTCGGCGATGTCGCTCGCGCTTACTTGAGGTGTCGTCACCACGAGGACGTCCGCGGTGGGCACCAACTGTCCGAGCGATATCGCAACGTCGCCGGTTCCCGGCGGTAGGTCGCAGACAAGCACGTCGAGGTCGCCGAAGTACACGTCCGAGAGGAACTGATTGACGGTGCGGTGCATCATCGGTCCACGCCACGACACCGGAGTGTGTGGATCAACGAACATGCCGATCGAAATCACCCCGACATCAAAGGCGCGAGGGGGCAAAATCATGTCCTCAACCTTGGTTGGCTTTTCGTCCGAAATTCCCAACAAACCGGGGATAGAGAATCCGTGGACGTCGGCGTCGAGCAAGCCGACCTTCTGTCCGCGGGCGGCCAGTGCAACGGCAAGGTTCGCGGCAACCGTGGACTTCCCTACTCCACCCTTTCCGCTCGATACGGCGATGACGCGAACCAGCGATTTCGGTCCGAATCGGTCTTCCGCCGTTCGCCCGCCGTGGAGCCGCGCCGACAGCGCCTTGCGGGCCTCGGTGCTCATCACGCCCAGTGTCAGGTCAACCGCTTGAATCCCGACCATCGCGAGCGCCGCGGCACGCACATCCGCGTCGATATCAGAACGTTTCGGGCACGCCTCAATCGTCAATAGAACCGTGACTTTCGCCGTCGTGCCCTCGACCTCGGCGGATTCGATCATCCCCAGTTCGCCAAGCGAGCGCCGCAATTCGGGGTCGATGACCGCGCCGACTGCGGCTCGAAGTTCCTCAGGACTTATCATGGGGGGCAGCGTTGTCGAGTTCCTCGAGAAGCGCACGCAACTCCGAACGAATGAAGTCTTTCGTCGCCACGTCCTTGATCGCGAGCCGCAAGGCGACGACCTCTCGTGCCAAATACTCGGTGTCCGCGAGGTTACGTTCGGCGCGCTGGCGGTCCTGTTCCATTCCCACTCGGTCACGGTCATCCTGTCGGTTCTGCGCCAGCAGAATAAGCGGCGCAGCATAGGACGCCTGCAGCGACAATATGAGTGTCAGGGCCGTGAAGCCAATATCCGCAGAGTCGAAACGCCAATCCTCGGGTACCACCGTGTTGTACGTCATCCAGAGGACGACAAAAAACGAGAGACCGATGAGAAACCACGGGGTTCCCATGGCTCGCGCAACCGATTCCGTGAAGCGCCCAAATCGATCGCTCGATCGACGCGTCAGTGCAGGGCGAAGGCCCTTCGGCGCGTTGAGTTGTTCGTCAACCGTGACGGAACGGCGACGGATGCGAGGGGTCGTCGCCTTGGGGGTCTGCTTGTCCATGGCTCACGCTCCGTTCGTCCGTTCGTTCTCGTAATAGGGGTTACGCCAATCCTCGGGCAACATGTGGTCGAGAACGTCGTCCACGGTGACGACGCCAAGAAGTCGTTGTTGCTCGTCCACCACAGGGAGGGACACCAGGTTGTAGCTGGCGAAGGTGCGAGCGATTTCTCCCAAGGGAGCAACATCAAGGAGTGGTTCCGCCCCTGCGTCCATAATAGTTCCGAGTTGGGTCTGCGGAGGATGGCGCAGCATCCTCTGGAAGTGAACGATACCGAGAAACCGGCCAGTCGGTGACTCGAACGGGGGCAGCG
This sequence comes from Gulosibacter massiliensis, assembly GCA_943325745.2. Taxonomy (GTDB): domain Bacteria; phylum Actinomycetota; class Actinomycetes; order Actinomycetales; family Microbacteriaceae; genus MWH-TA3. Next base: position 4,028 of record CALPQP020000001.1, on the reverse strand, counting down.
TGACACAGATCGACGCGGCCATCGCTGGCGTGATCTCGTTTCGACGAATCATCGCAAGTCCCTCGGCAACCGTCGTTTCCGCCGAGACAATGATCGGTTCAGTAGACATGAGCCCGCCAGCGGTGTCGGGTGCGTAGGACAAGAGGAATCGCACATCGTCAGCCTCATCGGGATCCATGAGGTCAAGAATCTGCGCCGAACGATCGGACGGGAACTGTGCGAGCAGGTCCGCCGCGTCATCGGGTTCCATGTTGTCCAGCACGTCGGCAACACGTTCGTCATCCATTCCGGCCAAGATTTCGATTTGTTCGGTTTCGGGCATTTCTTCGAGGGCATCAGCAAGCCGCTCATCCGAGAGCTCCTCGGCAACCTCGATGCGGCGGTCGTCCGGAAGATCCAGAATCGACGCGGCGAGGTCTACCGGGTGCAATTCCGAATAGGTGGCGATGAGATGCTCGGCGCTTTGTGATTCGCCGGTCGCGCCTGACGGCGTGACGTCCTCCCACCGCGCGAACACCGTTTGACCTTTGCCGAATAACGACGCCGCTTTCGCACGGCGCAAATACAGTTGCGAGACATCCCACTGGCCATTGGCGTCACTCTCAATAGCGACGTCTTCAATGACGCTTGAGCCGGAACCATCGCGAAAATCCATCGACCGACCGATGAGCTCTGAAAAAACGCGCACCTCGCCACCACGTTGTTCAAAACGGCGCATATTGATAATGCCTGTCGTCAGAATCTGGCTGGGACGAATGCTGACGACTCGATTGATCGACAAAAAAACGCGACGGCGGCCCGGAATTTCCACGGTGAGTCCGACGACGACCGGCGCGCCTTTGGTCCGATAGGACACGACAACATCGCGCACGCGACCGACCCGATCGCCGAGTGGGTCAAAGACCGCACATCCCGCGAGTCGGGCGACATAGACGCGTGTCGAACTCACGTTCCCAGCGTACTCGCGGGGTGAGAGAATAAAGACGTGTCGACTCCGTCTCTGTTCTCCCGTCGCGGCCCTTCCCCCGCAATTCCGCGCGGCGATGTGTTGTCGACTGTCGATACGCACGGCGAGGCACAATCGATCGTCAACCGTCTTGCGCACGCCGGATACAACGTCTCGAACATCGCTATTGTCGGTCGCGACCTCGTCACCGTCGAGCGCGTGACGGGCCGATTGACCTACGCCCGAGTTGCACTGCGCGGGGCATTGAACGGAGCGTGGTTTGGTCTGTTCTTTAGTCTTGTTCTGAGCCTTCTGAGCGAGCCCACAACGACATTCGTGATGCCCGCCGTCGTCGCTATTGGAGCAGGAATGGGAGTGCTGATTACCCTCGCGCTCTACTCAATCCGCCGCCGCCGACAGGATTTTTCTTCCGTACAGCAGGTGCTCGCCTCGCGCTATGAGGTCACGGTGCCCTCGGGAACCGCCGGAGCGGCGCAACGAGCCCTTGCCGAGGCGCCGCGCGACAAGCCCTAGGTCGATTCGCCGTCGTACGGTGTTGCAGACGTGTTTGTCTCGGTTTGCGGTTTCGGCGTGCGCGGAGGCCTGACCCGAACGGGCTCCTCCTTCAGCGCATCGCGGATGATTCGACGCGGGTCATACTGACGGGGATCGAGTTTCTTAAGTTCCGTCAGGTCAACTTGATCGCCGAATTCGTCCTTAAATCGTGATTCCGCACCTCGCGCCATGTCCCGAAGTCGAGTAACGAGTCGAGCGAGTTGCGAGGCGAATCCGGGAAGACGATCCGGGCCGACGACGAGAAGCGCAACGAGTCCGATGAGGAATAGTTTCTCGATAGTGAGCCCGAACGACATATTTCTAGAATAGCGCCGAAAGACCATAGAGTTTAGGGAGCGGATAGGAGGGCACATGCTCGATGCAATACAGGTCGCTGCGTGGACCGAAAACTATGTCACTGAGCCCGCTGCCATTCGTAAGGCACGTCAATCTTCCCGTGAACACGGGGTGGAACCAATTACACCGGCGATGGGCTCGTTTCTTGCCTCCCTCGTGTCCTACTCAAATGCTCAATCAATTGTCGAGATTGGCACGGGACTCGGTGTCGCCAGCCAGTGGTTGCTGCTCTCGAGCCCCGAAACACATCTGACGACGATCGAAAAAGACGTGGATCACCAGCAATCCGCCAAAGACCTTTTCGCGAGCGCGGGAATTGCCCTAAGCCGAGTTCGACTCATCAGTGGCGACGCTGTCGATATCCTTCCTCGAATGAATGAAGGCACATACGACCTCATCGTTGTCAACGCGACGGGAAAGGGCACGCTCGACCTGACCCACCGCGCACTCCACCTTGCGCGAGTCGGCGGGATCGTCGCCGTTACACACGCTCTCGGTGGCGGACTTGTTGCCCAGCCGACTAAACGCGATGCCGTAACGTCTGAGCTTCGCACGCTGTTAGGCGACTACGCGGTCGACGAAAACGTCCGCGCGACCATGGTGCCCGTAGGCGACGGAATTCTCACGCTCATCAAACTATAGAAAGCAGTACAAATGAAGAACCCCGTGACGTTCCCGCACCCGATCGGATTAATGTTGTTTAACCGATTTGAGTATTCAGAACAAGTGTTGATGTCACTCAGCGCACAGACGTTGCCGGTCGACCAATCTAAGTTGTACATCTCGATTGATGGCTACGCCGGCTCTAAGGCCGAGCTTCAGGGCAAACCCGATAGCACCCGCGCCATCGAGGAATTAGCGCGTGCAACGTTTCCGAACGCCACGATTCGACGTGGAGAAATAAACACTTTTCCCGAAAGCTTGCGTTATCTCGAAGACAGTATGCTGGCTTCACATCCCGACGCAACCTGGCTTGGATGCTTTGAGGAAGACTACGTCCTCGGCCCCGAGTATTTGGCCATCATCGCTCAAATGAGTTCCGCCGCAGAACCCATCGACGACATCGCGATTCTCGCGGCGACGGGGGAAACACTCGATCCCGACAAACGCGACATGGAGGGCATTTTCCCCATCGGACATTTGTGGGCCTATCTCGTGCGCGTAGCGCATGTTCGCGAACGTCGCGAGGACCTTCAGATTTTCCGAGAGCAAATGAGCGGGAAGCCTTACTCGGATCGTGACAAGAGCGCTCTCGCGCTTGTCATGGCGTCGCGAGGCGTGTTTCCCGTGGGTGTCGGCAACGACCACCACCGGCTCAATCTCGCGTTTAAGTTCAATCGAATCGGCGTCACCACGGGACTTTCTTACGGAGAATACATCGGCGCTGAAGGCGAACATATGACGGAAAAATCTTTCGCCCGCTTTAATTTCAGTCCACCCACATCAGTCCCGTTCGACATCAACACCGTGGACTTCTCCGCTATGGTTTCCGATCTAAGAGATCAGTTTCGCGCAGATTTCGCCAAGCGCCTCGCGGAACGTTATGTCATACCGAAGATTCGCGCATTTTCAGCGCAAAGAGGCTTCCAGAAACTGTCACGCTGGCGCAGATCGGCTGAGCTATTCGGCCAGGCGTTTCGCTCGCTGTTTTAGCCGACACCTCGAGCAGGGCGTTGGTCACAACCGCGGGACGAAGACTATTTAGTGACTCCGTTGAGGGCGTCGCGCAGTGCGACCGCTTCCTCGTCCTTGAGCGAGAACACAAGACGACCGCCGCCTTCAGCAGGAACCTTGACAATGATGAGGTCCCGCTTCTCTCGAATCGCTTCCATGGGGCCATCCCCCGTGCGTGGCTTCATCGCGGCCATGGCGGTACTCCTTCAGATCAGACGTTTACCCCATTTTAGTGCCCATTTCGGCGCTGAAAAATCACGGCGGCGTCCAATCCGACCCTTCGACAGACCAGAACCATTTCACCCAGAAAACCTGACCGACAATTCCGACGGCCACCGCCACGAGCGAGAGGGTGCGATTTCGCGCAATAACTCCGGCAATGGGGAATATTGGAATCAGCAAACGGAAGATGCTGGATTGTGGAAACAAGACCATGACGAGGTACAGAACGTAGGACGCTGTCCACGCAAAAGCCACCGACCCGAGTCGACGCGTT